>JBCCIM010000210.1 GCA_039111535.1 Bacteroidota bacterium
CCCGGCACCTGGGGGTATTACGGGAGCTTGCCCATGGTAGCGGCCAATGTGGGGTCTCTGCTGGGCAATCTCTGTGGAGCTCTAATGAAGTCGGTTCTTACGGAAGCACAGCTGACCAGCTGGGGGTGGCGTCTTCCCTTTCTCAGTGGCATTCTTATTTTCTTTGTGGCCGGTTGGCTGAAGGTGCACGGACACGAGGTTCCCATATAGGCGAAGATCAAACCGCCATATGCGTGCAACGGATAGGCCCCAAGGCGTGTGCGGGCGCGCACTTCGATGGCCGGCTTTGCATCGGGCGCCTCGCCGGGCGTCTCCAAAATCTCGCCATCGGGAGCAAACAGCCCGTACATCCCGGGTTCTCCCTGGATTTCGATGTAATCATACCCAAGTCTTGAAATCCGTGCGAGCGTGGTCTCCAGGGATTCGGCTCGCATCCAGTTGTGGATGGCTACTTTCATAACGCGTGTGGTTGAGGTGTTTTGTACGTCAGCTGGTTTCACTTGAAAATACAAGATTACAAATAATATGCGAGGGCCAATTAAACTTTTTACAGCTTTCGGTTTGGCAAAAACTTTTGATGTCCATTTTTGCCGCCCCTTGCATATCTTGTGCAAAAGACCATTCAGGGAATTAAAGTATGTATCGAGGAGCCTGTAGTTGTGCGGGGTACGTAAATCGTGTGGCTTGCGCTTTCCTGGCGGCCTGCCTGTTTTTGCTGGTGGGTTGCCAACCGGAGGATGATCGCGTGCGTATCCGGATCTGGCATCAAAAAAACGATGCGGAGCGGGACTTTTTTAACGATGCGGTGGCTGCATACAATGCTGCCCACCCCGATCGGTACGTCGAAGCATTGTACAAAGAGACCGAAGAGCTGCGTAACCTGTTTATTGTGGCGTCTGTGGGGGGGAAGGGCCCCGAGCTGGTATATGGGCCGGCTGATAACCTGTCAATTTTTGCACTAACCGAGTCGATCCAACCCATTGATGGGGTGTTGTCGGAGGACTACCTCGCGCAGTTTAATGCAGATGGCGTCATTTCCTGGCGTGAAAAGCCATGGATGATTGCAGATCAGGTGGGGAATCACCTTACGTTTGTTTACAACAAAGAAATGATGCCTGAGCCGCCAGCTACGACGGATGAAATGATCGAAATGCTGCAGGCATTAACAAAAGATGTGGATGGGGACGGCAACATTGATCAGTATGGCCTTACCTGGAATTACGTTGAGCCGTTTTTCTTTATGCCTTTCCTCACGGGATATGGCGGATGGGTGATGGATGAGGCCGGCAATCCGACCCTGGACAACGCGGCAACGGTCAATGCTATCCAGTTTATTCTCGATCTGCGGGATAAATACAAGGTAATCCCGCGGGAAAGCGATTACAATATTGCAGAGACGCTTTTCAAAGAACGGCGCGCTGCTGCGATTATCAATGGACCATGGGCCTGGGCCGGCTATGGTGAGGCAGGGATTGATTACGGCCTCGCCCGCTTGCCCGTCATGTCTGCCACCGGAAAATGGACAGCCCCGCTGGTTTCTTCCAAAGGGTATTCCGTCAACATAAATGTTGATAGTGAGAAGATGCCTTATGTTCAGGAAGTGCTGGAATTCCTGACCAATGCTGAAATGCAGGCAGATATGGCGCGCAATATTGCATCGATACCAACCATCGACACCGTGCGTCAGGACTCTGTAATTCAGGCCAACGTTGTGCTGCGGTCGTCTCTCCACCAGGTTGAGGTTGGATTGCCGATGCCTATCGAACCGCAAATGCGGCAGATATGGGATGGCATGCGGGGCCCTTACCAACTGATAATGAATGGGGCAAGTACCGCCGCTGAAGGGGCGAAGCTGATGCAGGATGAAGTGGAGAAACGTATAGCTGACACATTCCTTTAGTCCCAACCGGCAACGAAGTAAGACAACCCAGACATTTACCATATGGCAGCAACTAAAAAAGATCGCTTGTTTTTGATGGCCCTCCTGGCGCCAACGATCTTGATTATGCTCGTGGTGGTTGCGTATCCCTTTTTTGAAAACGTACGCATCTCGCTGTCGAACATGAACATCTATCATATTCGAGACTGGGAAGTGATTGGCTTCCAGCAATATGCTGCCGTCTTTGCTGAGCCGCGGTTCTGGAATATCCTGATGAAGACGTTTTTATGGACAGGGGTGAATATTGTGTTTCACGTAACCCTCGGCGTTTTTCTGGCGGTTATTCTGCATCAGAATTTTGTTGTCGGCAAGCCGGCGTGGCGCATTCTGCTTATCCTACCCTGGGCGTTACCGCAGTATATCACGGCACTGACCTGGCGGGGGATGTTCAACTATGAATATGGTGCAATCAACCGCGTGCTTACCCGGTATCTCAATTTGCCGGCCGTTGAGTGGCTTACGTCGCCTTTCGAAGCCTTCCTTGCGGTGATCTTGACCAATATCTGGCTGGGTTTCCCTTTTATGATGGTGGTTGCCCTCGGCGCATTGCAGTCGGTGCCGTCTGAATTGTACGAAGCTGCAGAAGTGGATGGGGCGTCCAAGTGGAGCCAGTTCTGGAACGTAACAGTGCCGCTGCTGAAGCCGGCGATGATTCCTGCCATTACGCTGGGCATGATCTGGACATTCAATAATATTAATGTTGTCTGGCTGGTTTCCAATGGCGGGGAGCCCAATGATCAGACGCACATTCTGGTGTCCTTTGTCTACGAAGCTGCGTTTTCGATGTACCGGTTTGGCTGGGCAGCGGCCTTGTCGATGGTCATATTTGTGATCCTGTTCACCTTTACGCAAATATTTCTCAACCGCACCAAGGCCACAGAGTCGGTCTACTAAGCCTGATTTCGCAACCACAACTTAACACTAAACACCTGAATCGTTGAAAGGGTTATTCGGAAAAATCGGAACGTACCTGGTCCTCGCATTTTTTGCGTTTCTGTCGATCTATCCGGTGATGCGCATCATTACGATATCGCTGCGGCCAGGGGATCAGTTGTTGTCGACTTCGCTGGCATTCATTCCGGAAGGCGCCTCGCTGGATAATTATCGGGAGTTGCTGTTTGAGACGGGCTTCTTGCAGTGGATGGGGAATTCTTTCTTTGTATCTCTTGTGGTAACGATTACTGGCGTTGCGCTCGCTTCAACAGCCGGCTATGCTTTGTCTCGCTACCGGTTTCGTGGCAAGAAATCCATCCTGAGCGGTTTGTTGATCACGCAGATGTTTCCGGCAACGATGCTGTTGCTCCCGATGTATGTGATGTTGATCAACCTTCAGCTGTTGAATACTTTTCTGGGGATCATTGTCATTTATACAGCTACAGCGCTTCCTTTCTGTGTCTGGCAAATGAAAGGGTATTATGATACCATTCCGGTAGCGCTGGAAGAGGCCGCGCAGATTGATGGCTGTTCACCCTGGCAAGCATTTTATCAGGTGATCTTCCCGCTGGCTGCACCGGCTTTGGTGATTACTGCGCTATTTTCCTTTATGACCGCCTGGAATGAATACGTAGTTGCAAATGTGGTATTGCAGGATTCAGAGATGTTTACACTGCCGCTGGGCCTGAAGCTCTTCCAGAGTACGCTCACAACCCAATGGGGACTCTATGCCGCGGGTTCGCTGCTGGTATCCATCCCTGTGGTTGCACTTTTCCTGATGTTAAGCCGATATTTGATCTCAGGGCTTACTTTGGGGGCCGTAAAGGGATAGAAATCAATTGTTTAGCCAAGAATTGTTGCCGGCTATACCCTGCAAAAATTCTTCGGTTCTACATTCTTGTGTGACGAATTTAACGTACCTAGTTAGCCAATCATCTTTATTGTTTAGATTGGTCAACCAAGCGCCCCTGGCGCACCCGGATATACCCGGTTGCTTCCCTTGCCTGTCAAACTTTTGGATTTGTGTGTCCGTAAGGGAGCCAAACCAATTGTGCCATTGGGCGTTCATTCCCGAATTGTGGCATCCACCGTCATCGTAGTAGCTATGCCAAAACCCAAGGATGTTACCCAGCCTGCTCACAAGGTCCTAGGCAAGTTCTGGACACTGGCTAATATGTTGAGCCTGGCCAGGCTTGTGCTGGTGATTCCTATTACCTACCTGATTATCAAAGACGGGTCTGTTGCATGGATCCTGGGGCTCGTATTTGCTGCACTTTGTACCGATTGGTTTGATGGTACCGTAGCCCGCTGGTCGAAAACTGTGTCGGAGTGGGGCAAGGTACTGGATCCGTTGGCCGACAAAATTGCAGCGGTAACCGTTGTTTGTGCACTGACAATTCGGGGCAGCCTGCCCTTGTGGTTTCTCGTGCTGCTTCTTGTGCGTGATATTTTGATTGTTTGGGGCAGCACGCTGGCAACACGCCGGCTGCAGCGCGTACTGATGAGTCTGTGGTGGGGGAAAGTAGCTGTGTTTATGCTCGCACTAACCGTGCTGGGCGCCATTCTTCGCGCTGACCCGCCAATTATGAACATGGCTATCTGGATTACAGCTGGCCTCTACGTTTATTCTTTTGCACTCTATGTCATCCGATATATTCGCCTCATGCGTTATGTGGAAGATGTAGAGGACATCGAAGAAGGGCCGGGCTCCGACGGCTCCAACGCAGAAATTGCCTATCCTGTCAGCACCTCTGTTTAATCGATCGATTTCCCTCTGCAGATTTAACGATCGCTGACTGTACCCATTATCAGAACCTAACACCCTGAGTCTGGTATCAGGGGAGTCATTTATTGTCCGCAAAGTTGCGTAATCAGGGTATAATGGGACTTTTTGATCGATTCAAAGCTAAAGAGCAGGAGCGCCTGGAAGAAGGGTTGGAGAAAACGCGTACAAGTTTTCTTGGCAAGATTGGGCGGGCCATTCGCGGTAAAGATACGGTTGATGACGAAGTCCTGGACAACCTCGAAGAAGCCCTGGTTACAAGCGATGTAGGGGTAAACACAACCCTGGAAGTCATCAAGCGCGTGCAGGCGCGGGTTGCTGCTGACAAATACGTCTCTTCCAAAGAGTTGACCGGTATGATCCGAACCGAAATTGCTGATCTTGTGATTGGTAACGAGGAGCATCGGCCGGCCGACTTTGATGCACATCTGCCCAATCGCCCGCATGTGATTATGGTTGTTGGTGTGAACGGTGTTGGGAAAACAACCAGCATCGGCAAAATGGCGCACCGCTACAAAATGGCGGGCAAAGATGTGGTGCTGGGTGCTGCTGACACCTTCCGTGCAGCCGCTACGGAGCAACTTGAGATCTGGGCGAAGCGCGCAGATGTCCCAATTATCAAGCAAGGGCACGGCGCAGACCCTGCAGCAGTGGCTTTTGATACCATTGCATCTGCAAAAGGGCGTAACAGTGAAGTAGCCATTATTGATACAGCCGGTCGGCTGCATACCAAAGGCGGGTTGATGGATGAGCTATCCAAAATCAAACGTGTGATGGACCGCCAGGTAGACGGGGCGCCACACGAAGTGCTGCTTGTGCTCGACGCTTCAACCGGGCAGAACGCCATTCGCCAGGCTGAAGAGTTTACCAAAAGTGTAGACGTAACGGGTCTCATTCTGACGAAACTCGACGGTACAGCCAAAGGAGGTATTGTCGTTGGCATTTCTCACGAATTCCAAATTCCCGTCAAGTATATCGGCGTAGGAGAAGGGATTGATGACCTGCAAATCTTCGATAGCCGGCGTTTTGTAAACGCATTGTTTGATTAACAGGCACATCTTGTTAACTAAAAAACATCTCTTTTACCGTCAAAAAAGCGCATTAGGGGCTTGTCCCAAAAAAAATGCACTGATATGACTGTTAATATGTGTTAGCTTCCGACGAGATAATTACCTGAGAGGACGGTATTATTGTAATGGATGCTTAACAAAGCCATTCGCTTTCTTCCTCGGACCATTCATGTACAAAATTTAACGGTCTGCTCCGGAAGCGTTGTACTCCTCGACGGTTGTCTGCATATTTATCTGTCGCGTCCTCTTTATTTAAGAGATGGCAAAATATTTGCTGACTTTAATCGTTTGGACGTTAAAGCGCTGTAATGATTTTGTACGATGCAGTTGCGTCGCTTTTGAATTCGCCACCACGATGCCATTTTTAAGAAGTACAATAGCATTGTTGCTGCTGTGCCTGCTATCTGCCGGCGCGCAGGATACGTACGCACAACAGGGGCCTGAGGCTTTCTCTGTTGACGTGGTGAGCGTACAGCATGAAGATGCTGCTGACAAATCTCGGCTCGATATTTTTACCGCTATTCCCCACGCAAGCCTGCGGTTTCTCAAAACCGGTGAAGCATTTACAGCACGCTACGAAGTGACCGCTTCTGTGTTTGAGGTTGATGAAGACAACCGCAAGCAGCAGATGATTGAAAATCAGGTTTGGGCAGACAATGTCAGTGTCCTTCAGTTTGGTAATACGCAGTCGAGCCAACATATAGCCCACTCTTCTTATGCGCTTACGCTGGATCCCGGCGCATACATGATTGAAATCAGGTTGCAGGACCTTGCCTCTGAAGAGGTATATCAGAAAGAGTTTGTCACCGAGGTGCGCGACTTTACACAAGCAGTCAGCTTAAGCAGTTTGATTCTGGTCAACGGTTTTGACGAGCAAAGTCAATCTATTTCTCCCGTTGTTCAAGACCGCGTTTTTGTGAACAACCCCAGTTTTAGCGTTTTCTACGAGCTCTACGCCGATGAGCCTCAGGCTGTAAATATTCGGCGAGAAGTTGTTCGGACGCCCAACAGTCGGGGCTTGCCGATTCTTCGTTGGTTGTTCCGCCGCTGGCAGGCAGATGCCTCGCAGGGAGAGATATCATTTAGCAATACCCAGTCACTCAATTTGGGCGCCGGCCGCAATCCGGTTGTGCTCTCTATTCCGGTTGAAGGCTATGAAGCAGGTGAATACCTGGTCCGGGTAATCGCTGAAGATGCTGAAGGCAATCCCCTGGCAGTTGCAGAGCGCGCAATTACAATGGATTGGGTAGACGAAGCAGAATACCAGGGACGTGATATCGACATGGCGATTGCGCAGCTTCGCTATATCGCCAAGCCAAAAGAATTACGGGCCATTCGAGATGGAGACAGCAAGCAGGAACGCCGTGAGCGGTTCATTGCTTTTTGGGAGAAACGTGACCCCACGCCAGATACGCCATCCAATGAGCGGATGGAAGAATATTACTACCGCATTGACTTTGCCAATCGGCACTATACCGCCAATAGCAACAGCGGCTGGGAAACAGACCGCGGACACACCCTGGTACTCTACGGAGAGCCTGATGCGGTGGATAACAATGGCGCAGACCAGTCTTTCAGGCAGCCCTACGAAGTATGGCATTACAAACGCATTGGCCGAAGCTTCTTTTTCCTCGATAAAAACGGGACGGGCAATTTCAAGCTGATGGTGCCCACCTGGAATGCACGGTCTGCCATTCGATAGGTTTTTGGCGTGCAAACAAAATTTTACACTTTTATAAGGTGCCCTGGATTGAACCAATGGGCACCTTATCTGTTTTTGCGAATTATCGTATTACAGCCGCCCCCTGCGCACGCATTGGTGGCGCAAGAAATTAGCAAGGGATAGACGTGTCATCTAAGATTGTCTTTATGGGCACAGCAGGTTTTGCTGTGCCATCGCTGGAGCGGCTTGTTGAAGCCGGCCATACACCCGTTGCGGTGGCGACAGGCCCTGACCGCAAGCGGGGCAGGGGGCAGAAAGTGGCTTTTACCCCGGTGAAGTCCGCAGCACTCGCTGCCGGCATCGAGACGATTCTGCAGCCAGAAAATGTAAAGGACCCGGCTTTTGCAGAAGCTGTAGCCGCTTTGGAGCCAGATATTATCGTTGTGGTTGCATTTCGCATTTTACCACCGGCCGTGTATACAGCCGCCAAAAAAGGTGCATTCAACCTGCATGGTTCTGTTTTGCCTCGCTACCGGGGTGCCGCGCCAATCAACAGGGCCGTAATGGCAGGCGACGACAGGACTGGCGTTACCACATTCTTCCTTGAAAGAAAGGTGGACACAGGGAATATGATTTTGCAGCGCGGCATGCCGGTAGGCCCTAATGAGACAGCCGGCGAAGTCCACGACCGCATGATGGTGCTTGGCGCAGAGGCTGTGCTTGATACCGTGCGGATGATTGAGGCCGGCGACGTGCAGACCTTCTCACAGGATGATGCGCTGGCTACACGCGCTCCTAAAATTTTTAAAGAAGACTGCCGGATCGACTGGACGTTGTCAGCCGGTGATGTGCATAATCATGTACGCGGCCTGTCGCCTTACCCGGGTGCCTGGACCACCCACGGCGCCCACATGCTAAAGGTGTTCAAAACTTTGCCGGCAGCTGGCACAGGAAAACCTGGAGAAATCTTGCAAGCAGACGATACGCTGATTGTTGCTTGCGGCGAAGGGGCAGTCCATATTTTGCAGATTCAACAGGAAGGCCGTAAACGGCTCGCTGTCGCTGATTTTTTAAGAGGATACCAGGTCGAAGCTGCTGACTTGCTGGTGTAGATCATGCGGGTATGGCTGCCCGAATACGATCTGCATGTTATCGCTAAATTGTAATTACCATGACGGACGCTGATTCAAAAGGCCCCTCGACCTCAGGCTCGGCCCGTGTTTTTTCCAAACAACATGCTCCGCTGCACCTGTTGGGGCGTACGGAGACTCCTGAAGCCAAGTCCTTGCTGGCGGCAGCGCGAGATCTTTTGTCTCGCGAATTTGGCGGCGATGCGACCGCTGCATGGAGTGAAGGATTTGCATACGGGGGCGTCGGGTTACTTGCACAGCATACCAGCTATTACGATGGCTTTGCTGTTGTGCTTGGTATGTCTCAGTTGGTTGCTGTAGTTGTGCGACCGGCAGCCGGCGCGATGCAAGTTACACTCGATCATTGGTATCCGGGCGAGGCGCAAGTTGAAAGCCGGCAGGTTGTAAAAGCACCCACCAGGAAAGGACCCGATGGGTGGGATAAGGTGCTTGCGAAGGTGCTTGAAGAATTTTCGTCGCCGGATACTTTTTGGGACGTTGCAATCGTTAGTTCGATACCTGCAGGATGTTACGAAGCCTTTTTGTCTGCTTTAACAGTTGCCACAACAAAAGCAGTTTGTGCAGCGCAGCAGAAGCAAGTACCAACTGACATGGTTGCCACCGTGCGTGCCATTATCCAGGATGCCATTGATGCTGAGTTTAGCAAAGCATTTCTGATGGTTGCCCAGCAGGCTGCACCAAATACGCTCTGTATAATTGATACCCTTACTGAAGAGTTGATCCCATTTGAGGGGCCGGCAAGCGACAACCTTAGCTGGGCGCTGGTAGAAGCTGAGCAGGTGACGCCGAGAAGTATGGATTTTTACCATGCGTGTGGAGTGGCTGGGCAAGAAGCTTTGGTATTGCTCAAAAACACGCCGTTTGCCGGCTATGGGTCATTCCGAGATGTTGATCATCTTGATTTACCTCGGGTGCTTGCCGCATTGCCGGTGAAATACCGCGCAATTGTGCGACATCTGGTGAACGAAAACAAGCGCGTACAATCGATGATCGGGGCAATCAGGGGAGACGATTGGCAAAAATTGGGCGGGCTCCTCTTTATTTCTCATTCTTCCCTGAGCAATGAATGGCAAGGAACCAATGACGCCATTGATGGCGTGGTTGCGATAGCTGAGCAAATGAGTGCAGAAGGTGTTTATGGTGCATGCATGACGGGGCGGGGCGGGTATGTGCTGCTTGTAGGCCGCCCCTTTGCAATTACCCGCTTTGTCGGTCAGATTGAAAAGCAGTTGCAGGAGCGTTTTCAACGTAAACCACGCATCATCATCTTGTAGTGGATGCGGGCTACGTTTAAGTGTACGCGTAATTTTGTTGAAAATACTTATGTTCAGGCTGTGTGCAAGAGATCTTCCTGCCTTGTAACAGCGTATGAGCGCCACATTACTGTATTGAATTAGATCCTCCAAGTCTATGGCCCAGTTTGATCTTGCTATTGTAAACGAGCGTATTGCGAAAGAAAGTGCATTTGTAGAGGAGCTTGTTAACGAAATTGGTCGTGTTGTAGTTGGACAGCGCTATATGATTGAGCGCTTGCTGATTGGTTTGTTGGGAGATGGCCACGTGTTGCTCGAAGGTGTACCGGGGCTTGCAAAAACGCTTACGGTAAGCTCGCTGGCACAGGCGATAAACGCCCAGTTTCAGCGTATTCAGTTTACACCAGATCTCCTGCCGGCAGACTTGCTCGGAACGCTTATTTTCAACCAGCGAGAAGGCAGCTTCTCCATCAAGAAAGGGCCTATTTTTGCCAATATCATTCTGGCAGACGAAATCAACCGATCGCCGGCGAAGGTGCAAAGTGCCCTGCTCGAAAGCATGCAGGAGCGCCAGGTAACCATCGGCGATACAACCTATCCACTCGAAGAGCCGTTTCTGGTCCTCGCAACGCAGAACCCGATCGAGCAGGAAGGGACGTACCCGCTCCCCGAGGCGCAGGTCGACCGTTTTATGATGAAAATCAAAGTGGGCTACCCGACCCGTGATGAGGAGTTGGAAATTATGCGCCGCATGGCGCGGACCGGAGACCGGCCTCAGATTCGTACAATCATCAAGCCTGAGCAGATTATCTCCGCGCGCAAAGTGCTCAATGAGCTCTATATAGATGAACGGGTGGAACGGTATATCGTGGATCTTGTCGTTGCAACCCGCGAGCCCGGTAAATATAAATTGAACAAACTGGAGCCGCTGATCGAGTTTGGCGCTTCACCCCGTGCCACGATCAACCTGAACCTTGCTGCCCGTGCACACGCATTCCTGCAGCACCGCGCCTATGTTACCCCTGAAGATGTGCGTTCGATTGCCAATGACGTGCTCCGCCATCGCATCGCGCCGACCTACGAAGCTGAAG
>JBCCIM010000211.1 GCA_039111535.1 Bacteroidota bacterium
AATTTCTCCACTTCCGGCGACTCAGGCAGACTAGAGACGCAGTCGTCAACGTACAGGCTTTGCATCAGAAGCTTCAGGAATGCCATCTCCTCCGCACTGGCTTCGGGGTGATCGTTGGGACGATCTCTCTGCCGCCTTCCCTTATCGAGGAAGCTGTAGGGCCGGAAGATCCAAGCATCGTGAACGCCGCGCAGTACTTCAGGATTGCTACCTTCTGTTCATTCCTGAATATGTTGATCGGCTTCAGTCCGAAGATGTTCACGAACCTCCTGAACCGGGTAGAAATGCTGGCCGGTGAGGAGGCGGATTAAGGGGATCTGTAATCTTTCACAAACACCCACTGGTTGTGGTCGTTCTGCCTCAGTATGTAATATTGGAGGCGCGGTGCGGAGCTGATAAGCGAGCCAATGAGTGCACCAGCGCTTGCACCGGCAAGTGTAAACAGGTTTGTCAGGATGCTGCCCAGGCCAAGCGGTACGTCTTGTCTTGCTTCTGCGGTCAATACATATCCGATACCGGCACCAGCGCCTGTTGAAACAAAAAATGCTGAAATTGATGAGCGCGGACTTTTGCGGTACCTTACGCCAAGCCTGTCAACAGTGGCAACAGGCGCGCTGCTCCAGGTATCATTTTCGGTAGTTTGATAGCGCAGCGAATCATCTCGTACAGCAATTGATGCTATGGATGTCACACTTCCGTCGACGAGGTGTAGCGTACCATTTCCAATCGCTAACTGCTCTGCTATTGTATTAGCTGCAATGGATGAAGTTAGAACAGTCTGCTGGGAAGCGCAGCTTGAGAGTAAAAGGCCGGCAAAGATCAAATATTGCGATCGCATATGAAGAGCTACAAATATGTGCTTGGGTACCTGCACATGCGTATTGGTGCGTGAATTAGCGACAGTGGGCTACAAAAAGGAGAATACCTGCCTCTTTTTTGGTAGATTTGATGCACGTGCCATACGTTCCCACTAGCTATGCCCTTTTCTACCCCGCGAATTGCGCTCCTCGTCTTTTTGTGTTTGTTATTTGTACGGCCCGACGTGCGTGCGCAGGCACAAGTAGATTCGCTTGAGCAAGTGCTCAGACAGGCTACGGGAGCCGGCAGAATTCCCGTACTGCATGACCTGACCCGTGCCCTGCGCGGCCCAGATCCCGATGAAGCCAGACAGTACATCCAGCAGGCACTCGATCTCTATCCCTCCAGCAATAACGACAGCCTGCATGCAACTGGCCTTTTATTGTTAGGCACAATTCACATGCGTACCGCGCAATTTGACAGTGCCGTTGTGCGGGCAATGGAAGGGCAAACGCTGGCGCAACTGAACGGCGACTCATTACATCTGGCACATGCACTGTTATTGCGCGGCGATGCCAATTTTCGACTGCGAAATTACGAGGCCGCCGTCGATTTTACACAAGATGCCAATACAATTTTTGAACAGCTCGCTGATTCGATGGGGCAGTCAATGGCATCGTTGTCGCTAGGTAATCTTCAAAACAACCTGGGCAACTATGCTGCAGCGCTGGGCTATTACGAGGTGGCGGCCAACATACAACTTGCGCTCGGTGACGACACGCGTTATGCCACAATTCGATCCAACATGGGTGTAGCAAATCGCCGGCAGGGGGACTACGCAAAGGCCATCGAGAACTATTTGCAAGCCTTGGAAATCTTTGAAGCTCAAAATGCGAGTCTCCGTAGTGTAAACGTGGTTACTAACCTGGGTGTGCTGTACTATTTTTTGAATGAGTTTGAAGAAGCCCTTGAATTTCATACGCGGGCGCTGGCGCTAAATAAAGCGCTGGACCGGCCAGATGGCATTGCCAATGCACGCTCAAACCAGGGTGTAGTCTTTAATGAACTTGGGCGATTCGAAGAGGCGCTGGAGGCCCACCGGGAAGCAATGGCACTCGAAGGAGAGCTTGGGGATAAAGAAGGCGTAGCCAATGCCCTGAACAACATTGGACTGGTATATTTCAACCAGCGTAATTATGAGGAAGCCCTTCACTATTACGACGAATCCCTCATTATTAAACGTGAGATTGGCAATCCGGAAATCATTGTAAACACGCTGCACAACCTCGTGGATGTTCACCGCGAAATGACAGATGACACGGAAGCTTTTCTGGTTGGCAAGGAGGCGCTGGAAATAGCAGAAAAGACCCGCAATATGTCGCTGATCCGCGATAGCCAGCAGAAATTGAGTGCGCTGTATGAGGCATCCGGCCAGTTTGAAGAAGCCCTCACTGCATACAAGGCCTACAAAACTGCCCACGATTCACTTTTTAATTCGAATAGCCAGTCAGTAATTGCCGAAATGCAAACGCGGTATCGCTCTCGTGAAAAGGAGCAAACCATTGCTTTGCTCGAAGAGGAAAAAACAAACCAGCAGCTCTGGATCGGTATACTGCTGCTTGGCCTTGTGTTGATTGCAGCTGTTGCCTTGTTGGGATATAACGGGTACCGCATTAAAAAAAGGGCATTACAATCATTGGACGCTGCATATGAAAACCTGAAAACGACGCAGGCCCAGTTAATTCAACGAGAGAAACTGGCTTCGCTGGGGCAACTTACAGCCGGTATTGCCCATGAACTCAACAATCCCCTCAACTTCGTCAATAATTTCTCCCAACTCAATAAAGAGATGATCGATGAGGTAGCTGCTCACGACGCATTGCCGGCGTTAGGATTGAAACCCATAATTGAAGACATCCGCCTAAACCAGCATAAAATCCTCGAACACGGCCAGCAAGCAAACCAGATTGTGCGATCCATGATGAAGCACGCACAGGAAGGCTCAGGTAAAAAACAGCAGGCAGCGTTTAATTCACTGGTGGATGAATATCTGAATTTTGCACAACATGGCGCCCGGTTGCAGTATGAGGCATTACAGCTTGAGATTGATCGGCAATACGATACAGATATTGGCCTCGTCAATGTCATCCCGCACGAAATAGGGCAGGTGGTGATCAACCTCTTCAATAACGCCTGTGATGCCATAGTAGAGCGCGCCAGTGCTGCTGGAACGCCGGCAATAGGCAATATCCTGGTCTCCACGCAGCGTTCGCAGGATGCCATCATCGTGCAGATCAGCGATGACGGTGCTGGTATTCCTGAGGCTATGCGAAAAGACATCTTTGTGCCCTTTTTTACGACAAAGGCTCCGGGGATGGGTGTTGGCCTGGGGTTGAGCATCAGCCACGATATTGTAACCCAAGCGTATGGCGGTACGCTTGTGCTTTCTGAAGCAGATGCGTCGGGCGCAACGTTTACCCTTACATTTCCTGATGCACGGGTAGAGCACCAGCCAGTAGGTACATAAAAAAGCCCCGCCGGCTGACCGGCGGGGCTTTTCCTCTTGTCTCAATAGAGGGTACAAATTTGTTATCGGGTTGGGTACCAAACCAGCTTGCCATCGCGGCCAAGGTAGCCGTAGTTCGTCAGGCGGTTGTTCTCGTTGTTCGGGTCGAGCGTTTCAAGAATCACCGAAGCAACGCCTTTCTTGAAGGCAAACACCTGGTCATAGTCTGCTTTGCCGATCAGGTTGCCTGACTTGTCGATAAAGCCCCAAAAACCATCAATCAACACGGCTGCGCGGCCTTCAGAGAACTGGCGAGCATCTTCAAATTGCGGCTCGATCACAATTCTGCCGCTTTTGTCTGCATAGCCCCAGGTATCCGTAGTCTCACGAACGGGTACGAGGCCATCACCAAAGTTGCCGGCTTCGATGTACCGAGGCGCAACAACCGTATTGCCATCTGTGCCAATGAAGCCCCAGCGGTCACTAATTTTGATAGCAGCCAGGCCTTCGTAGAATCCCCGTGCTTCAGCAAACTGAAAGTTGATCTGCATGTCGCCGGTGTCGTTCATATAGCCGTACTGGTCGGTGTCGAAGTCTTGCACCAGTGCGAGGCCATTGGAGAAGTTGTTGCTGCCTTCCTCTTCAAAGTCGTCGAGGTCGGGCGTGTTGATTGTGCGGATGATTTCACCGCTGATATCGATGTATTCCCACCGGAAGCTGGCTGTACGGATAAAGGCACGGCCCTCTTTGAAGCTGAGCGCTTCGGTAAACTGCGGGTTGATGGCAAACGCGCCTGACTTGTTGATAAAGCCCCAGCGGCCGTCAATTTCAACGGCAGCAAGGCCTTCCTGGAACGCCCGGCCATTTTGAAAGCGCGGTTCGATCGCCCATTCGCCACTTGGCGCAAGGTAACCAACGCCGCCGTCACGGACGCGGGCCAGCCCTTCTGAGAAGTAGTCACCGCTGTCAAATTCGGGTTCAATCCGAATGCGGCCGTTTTGGTCGATGAAGCCCCAGTTGCCTTCAATGCGCACTGGGAAAAGTAGAATGCCGTCGTTGCTGTCGGCGCCGTCTTCGCTGGTCAGGTCGCCAAGGAAATCGCAGCCGACGAGCGCTGTACTTGCTAGCGCGAGCAGCAGCAGTGTCAGGATAGGAGTCTGGATAAATTTTTTCATTTTAAAAGTACCGGTACTAACGCTACGGGTGGCAGATCGTTGATTAGATGGGATGTCTTGATACGTGGATTAATTCATGGGATACCAGACGTACTCGCCGGCACGGTCGATATAACCAATCCGTGGATTGTCTTCGATGTTGCCAAAGAATACGCGGGCAAGTCCACCCGTAAAGGAGGAGGCGCCGTCAAAGCTGCGCTCCATTGCAACGCGTCCCGTTGCTTTGCTAACAAAGGTCCAGTCGTTGTTCAGGCGCACAGCAGCCATGCCTTCAGAGAAGGGCTGTGCTTCGTTGAATTCGCCAAAAACAACAATCTCACCGCTTTGGTTGATGAACTCAAAACGGTCATCAATTTCAACAACAGCGAGGCCTTCTGAAAAGTCTTCAGCCTGGTCAAACTGTGGCGAGATTTCCGGTTCACCGCGCGTATTCAGGTAGCCCCAGCCTTCTCCTGTTTCAAACGGCGCGAGGCCTTCTGAGAAGTTGCCGAGCGACTGCACAGTCAGGCTAGGCTGAATGGCAATTTCGCCCTGTCGGTTAATGTAAACCCAGCCATTGAGGCCTTCTACAGCAGCGAGTCCTTCTGAGAAAGGCCGGGCATCGCTGTAGTTTGCAGGAATGATCACTTCACCGCGGCTGTTGATATATCCCCAGCGGGTGTCGATTCGAACCGCAGCGAGTCCTTCAGAGAAGGCTTGTGCCAGTTCGTATTGCGGCGCAATCACCTCGGAACCACCTTTGTTGATGAATCCGTACAGGTCGTCGAGGCCGGTGCCGCGTACAAAGGCCAGGCCTTCTGAGAAGCGGCCGGCAACCTGGTATTGCGGTGTAACGGCTACGCGCACATCTTCTGCGACGTAGCCCCAAACTGCGCCATCCTGTATGGCAGCCATGCCTTCAGAAAAGTCGCGCGCATTGTCGTAGCTAGGGATAAACGTGATTCTACCCAGGCCATTGATGTATCCCCATTTGCCGTCAATTTTTACGGGATGTAAAATGTTGGCGTCTCCTTCGATAGAATCATCGGTACCGGAAACGAGGTCGCAGCTCATAGCACCTGTTGCAAGCAGCAGGCAAAGGAGTGTTGTGAGAAGGCGCTGATGTTTCAGCGTGTCAAAAGAGAACTTCATTTTTTGAATTAAAATGTTGGGAGGCTCAATTTCTATTATTAATACGTACTGCGAATGCAGCGTTTTTTGCTGTAGTTGCAGAATGCCGGCTTAAAAAACCTGAATAATTAATTGGTCGATGGATGGGTCTTCTTGGCGCAACATCAAAAAAGGTCAGGGCGGCTATACTATTAATTCTGATTATTTACTTACAAAGCCTGTGCCCGATATCTCGAATGCTGGATACGAAGTGCGCAATTTTTTTTTGCAAAACACACCGCGTACCCAGCATCCGCATTCAACAGAGGTGCTGGCGGTTAGCAATCATCATTTAACCAGTACCATCTTACGCGTCTGGGTACCCGAAGGTGTTGCCAGGACATAAACGTAAGTACCGCTTGGCAGGTTGCCTGCATCAAATGTGGCTGCATGCTGTCCTGCTGCGTGATGACCATTCACCAGTGTTCGTACCAGTTTGCCATCAACGGTGTAAACCTTGAGGCTTACGGAGCCCGGTTGGCTCAGCGTGTAGTTGATGTTTGTTGCTGGATTGAACGGGTTCGGGTAGTTCTGCTGGAGCTCAAACGCTTCAGGTAGATCATTGGTCTCATTGCTCACGCGGATTTTGTTTTCGATAAAGTCGATGCGCGGGAATGACGCGCCCATCAATTCATCTACTTCTGTTGCCGGCAATCCAAACCAGTCTTGCAGAATGGCTGCGGTAACCGAGCGACCGTCTGTCAATGGCGCAGCATCACCACCGTAAAGCTGACTCACGAGGTCCGACTGCTGTCCGTATACGCCCCGCTTGATGCCTTTGCCGGCAAACATAAGCGAGCCACCGGCGCCATGGTCGGTGCCGCGTGATCCGTTTTCGCCCAGTGTACGGCCGAATTCAGAGAAGGTCATAAGCAGCACTTTCTCATCGAGTCCGTCTGCAGCCATGTCTTCCATGAATGCGGAGATGGAATCTGCGAGTGTGCCAAGCAAGTTGGCGTGCCGGCCTTCTACCTGGCCCTGGTTGGAGTGCGTGTCAAATCCGCCAATAGAGACAGAAATGATGCGTGATCCGAGGCCCCCACGAATGAGGCGGGCAGCAGCGGCCATGTTCTGGCCGAGTCCGTTTGGATAGTTACCTGCGAGGTTTGTGCCTGCGTTTGCTGCGTTCTGGATAGAGGAAACGTAGCTCAGCGCTGCGTTCGCGACGGAACGGACATACCGTACGGGATCTCCATAGGCAAACGGATCGAGGCGCGTGTCGCCGGCATCAAAAAGCCCGCGACGTGCAATTTCTTCGATGAACTGAGAGTCGCCAAGGCTTACACCCAGGTTGCCATATTCACTCTGGAAGAGCGAAACCGGGCCACCGATACGAACAGCCATTGGGTGTGTCAGCGGGCCATTTAGCCCATCAATCACTTTGGCGGCATAACGGCCCCAAATACCCGTTGAGTGGTTTACGTTGTCGTTTGTGCCCAGGTCGCGGCCACTACCTGTTGCCCAGTTTACCGTGCCTGCAAAGTGCGAGCGCGTTGAGCTGGCATAGCCGGTGTTGAGCACCGTGCCGAACTTGTTGTCGTTCCACAGGTTGCCAAGGCTTGCCATTGCCGGGTGCAGGCCATGGTCGTTTTCCAGGTTTACAACCGATCCTTTGGGGATAGCGATTGTTGGGCGCTGGACGTAGTATTCGTCGATTTCGTAAGGCACAACCATGTTGAGCGCGTCGTTGCCGCCGTTCAACTGGACGAGTACAAGCACGCGTCCGTTTTCTTTGGAATTGTTGAGTGCCTGAAGAATAGGGGAGTGGCCAAAGGCGCTAACGGGTGTGCCGTTGAGCATCATGCTTGCGCCGGCAACGCCGAAGCCCATCCGCGACATAAAGTCTCGGCGTGTCCACGCTGCGTGGTCCTGGCTGTGGGCGGCGCCATCCTGGAGTCGGCTCCCGTGGCGATTGAGGACGCCCGGGTCGTCGTGGTTACAATTTTTGTGATCTTGCATGGGATTGATATCTAAAGTCAAAATTCTCTGATTAGAGGGGCCTTTGATCCACTAGTGACAGTTATAACCTGGCACTTCCCTGCTGAGGAGCGCGATGTAGTTCCCGAGAACCCTCCGCGCAATGTCTTTCTCAGAGTTGGATCCTTCGACGATGTCGGGCCATTCGTACCAGGGCATATCACCCAGCATGACCTTAGAAACATTTGATACGAGGCTGTCATCCAGCACGTTTTGTGGGGGAGGGGTGTCCGGGTCTCCGGCAAACGGATCGTCCACTTCGCGGATACTTGCGAGATCCAATGGGATCGGGATGAACGTGCGGGCGAGGTCTTCTGCAATTTTGAACGGATTTGCAGGATCGGATACTTTAATTGCTACTTCGATGGGATCGAAATCGCCAGCAGATCCGCTGGTGAGATCTGCAATAATATCCCAGCGTGCAGGCAGCAAACTTGTTGTGAGCCACTTGTAGTCGCCACGGGCACCGGCAGAGTCAGGCGGGTTAATGCCTGGCCACCCAGCAACGTTTGGCGGATTGAATAACTCCATGCTCAGCGAGCGAGGCTCGAGTTGCTGGCGGACATATTCAAGGACATCATCCGTTGGCGCTGTCTCGGTTTCGTTAAGGAAGCCAATCAGGAAGTCGATTGGGCTCTTCACGCGAGAACCGTAGTAGCCAGACGAGAAGAAGCGCTTGCTCGTAAGCAGGGCCCGAAGCACAGGCTGCAACTCGTAGTTATTGTCTACAAAGATTTGTGCAAGCTCCTGCACAAAGGCTTCGTCGGGCTCAGGGTTGATAAAGTACGTGTAGAACTTACGGCTTAAATACTGGCCGATCTGCATGCCGCGCTGCGCAAACAAGAAGTCAATCAACTGGCCATATTCAACCTCAGGATCGCTGTTGCCGGCGAACGCCTGACCAAAGATTGTTTTGTTGCCCGCATCGTGCAGGCTAGGCTTCGGGTCTGTGCGGAAGCGGAAATCGTCTACCTGCCATCCGGTAAGGACCCGGGCGATATTGGCGATGTCCACTTCACTGTAATTGGCCGCACCATTGGAATCAAACTGACCCATGGTGAACAGCTCGAGCAGCTCGCGGGCGTAGTTTTCATTCGAGCCGGCTGGTTGGCCTTGCTCGTTTGTCGTTGGCACATTGGAGTTGTTGTCCAAATAGATCATCATTGCCGGATCAAGACCGACCTCATAGATGAGTTCTTTGAAGTTGCCAAGTACACTGGTGCGTAGTAGACGGTAGTACGTATAGCCGTAATAAGGTTTTTCGTAATTAGAATAGCCTGTAACAAGATGGTTATGCATGAGGAGCGTTATCTTTTCGATAAAGCCCTGTTCTTTCATGCGCCATATCCATTGTTTCTGGAGATCGTACATATCATCCAGATCACCGTCGTTTTTGTTTTTGTACCACGATGGGGCTTCTGGCAAAGCATTTTCAGAAGCTTCTTGGAGGATAAAATCGACAGCCTCTTCTGCTGTCATACCAATAAAGCCGTTGACTCTGCGTAGTCTGGCCCCAAACTCGGTTCTGGTAACCAGATGCCGGGCGTCTTCGCGTGTCAGAGGGGTGGTATGCGTTTCAATATCAGCAGCGGCTGAAGCGGGGACGGACTGCGGCTTCGCTTTTTGTTCTGTGAGTCCGAGGAAGCTACGTCTGTTCATGGACATCCCAAATTTAAGTGGAGAGTTTTGTAAAGTCGTGTGCTAGGGCCTCATGGTAGTGGAGGGGCGCACCTGGGGGAAGGAGAGGGATGAACTAGCCATACCGTTTCTCTATCCATTTACTGTGCCAAACCACATTTTTTGGTAGAAATATTTCCAGCGGCAGTTGAAATTGCTGTTTGAGATGAAGCGAAAGCACGGGGTGCCCGGATACAGAACGGAACGCGGCAGGCACCGGAAAAGGTGGGTCTAACTTACCTGCAATATAGCTTAAATTGCAGAGAAACTAAACTTTTTGCAGGAAACGAGGGAATTCTAAAAGGTGTGTCGGGTGGAGAAAGCATGTAGCTGATTAAGGTATCAGCAGAGCGATGCAAAAACTTAAGGGCAAGAAAAAAAACTATACGATGTATCAAGGACACCAATATCCAGTTCTACGGTGGCTTTGGGGGGCATCTGGAACGCGCCGGCCAATTCGGGTCCCATCTTGAGTGTGGCAGTGAGACTGGCAAGTAAAGGGCCAAAAAACGCTACTTTGCGCCGTTCACTTTCTACGATCCCTGTTTTCAGCCGATGGTATCGAACCCGGTATACTTATGGAGCACTGCAGGGATTTTGATGGTTCCGTCAGCCTGTTGTCCATTTTCGAGCAGCGTAGCAACAATGCGCGGCAGGGCAAGGGCGCTGCCGTTTAAGGTGTGCAAAAACGCAGGTTTCTTTTCTCCAGCTTTGCGATAGCGGATGTTCATCCGCCTGGCCTGAAAGTCTTCGAAGTTTGAGACAGATGAAACTTCCAGCCAGCGTTCCTGGCCAGCAGACCATACTTCAAGGTCGTATTTCTTGGCCTGCGTGAAACCCATGTCTCCTGTGCACATCAGGAGCCGGCGGTAAGGGAGCTCAAGTAGCCGTAGCAGTTTTTCTGCATCTTCGCGCAGGGCCTCGTGTGCTTCATAACTTTTGTCGGCCGGCACAAAGTGAACCAGTTCGACTTTGTCGAATGCGTGTAAACGGTTGAGGCCGCGCACATGTTTGCCGTATGAGCCGGCTTCGCGGCGGAAGCAAGGTGTAAACGCACAGTATTTAACTGGCAATTCCTCTTCGAGCAGAATTTCACCACGGTGAAAATTGGTCACCGGCACTTCGGCCGTCGGGATGGCATAAAAACCATCGCGCGGCATTTCGTACATCTGATCTTCCTTGTCCGGTAAGTTTCCTGTCCCGGTGGCGCTTTCTGCATTGACAAAAACAGGGGGCTGGATTTCTGTGTAGCCGCCTTCTGTTGTTGCTGTGTCAATAAAGAAGTTGATGAGCGCACGTTGCAGGCGGGCTCCTTTGCCAATCAAGAACGGAAAGCCGGCGCCGGTTACTTTGGCCCCGCGCTCAAAGTCGAGCAGGCCATGTTTGTCCGCCAACTCCCAATGAGGCTGCGGCGTAAAATCAAACGTAGGCAGTGTATCCGACTGCCATGCCACCTGGTTCTCCTCCGGTGTTGCCCCGACGGGAACGGATTTGTGCGGGATGTTGGGGACCTCGAGGAGGAGCTTGTGTAGTTTGTCTTCGATAGCGCGAGAAGCCTCTTCCAGCGCCTTTTGTGATGCTTTTAGGGCTGAAGATTCT
>JBCCIM010000212.1 GCA_039111535.1 Bacteroidota bacterium
CCACGGAAGGTGCAGCTTGATTCGTTGGATATGGTGGCGAGATACAACCACTATTTTGAGCAATGGAAAAACGACAAACTAAACGTCGCAAAAACGGATTCTCTTCGTGAAATAATTTGGACGTATGCTCACCATTTGAGGCGATATGGACAGCCTCAAGCCCTTGCTTTTCTAGATCAGGTTGCAATAGAGACTAGCGGCCAAATAGAACTACAAGCAGGCATCGGCTATACCAGAGCAGATGTGCTTAACCGACCTGGCACAAACCACGAAGTGCTTGCCCATAACAGAGCTCTTGTCTTGCACGCAATTAAAGTAATCCCCGAATGGCAAGAAAGAGCCTACATGCTGCTTTCCCAAATTTATGCCAATGCAATTGCGACGACACATCATGCGTATCCCAAGTC
This sequence comes from Bacteroidota bacterium, assembly GCA_039111535.1. NCBI lineage: Bacteria > Pseudomonadati > Bacteroidota > Bacteroidota bacterium. The sequence continues at coordinate 408 of JBCCIM010000212.1, forward strand.
GTTCAAAAGATCAGATCTCACAGCGGCTGACCGCTTGATGTTCAATTTGGTCATAAATTACCTTGAACGTGCCATTGCTGTTCAAAAGTCGGGCGCATACAAAACAGGCTTCTCCTCCATCAAACATTACAACCAACTCATTGATCAATTTTATACCTTCCAGTTCACCAAAACTGACCTGGAAGCAATGGGACTTCAGCCTGGACAGCGGGTTTTGATAGATATGCATCCTTACGAATGGGTGCAGGACACAACGACAATTCGCCCAAGCCCATCAAATTAGCGCATCACATACAGAAGGCATGGCCAGTTTTTTACACAACGCAGGGTTCGAGAAACATACAACATGCGTCTAACAGCCTGAGTACGTTTGGCTTCACGTGTTTATTAGACGAATCGGTGCAAACCAAGAAGCTTTACTATGCGTTACAGTTTTCAGGCGCGAAAACGACATTCCAACCAGTATGGAGTAAGAGCCATTGCTTCTAAAGAACAATCAATTAAACGCCAAAACCTTTATTTTCACCTGCTGGATTGCAGCAGGAAGCCTTATAACATCTCCTGCCCTGGGACAACGTTGCGAAGATGTTTGTATCGATGATATTCGGTCAAGGCGTTCTGTAGATTTTCTCGTTGAAAACACACTTTCTATACCTGCATGGGTTTCTGTATCCATTGACTCCGAAAACATGCAAGCCGACGAGCGCCTTCCTTTTACTGCCATTTTCCCGCCAGATGCCAAAATGCCGGCGTTCAACCTATCGGTAGCAAATCCGTATCGCTCCTGGCGATATGAGTACAAGTTTGAATGGCGCGGCGCGGAAGGATATGGCGGTGAACATGACGATACCTACCAATATGGCATGCCTTACGCCACTGGCACGTCACACCGTGTAGTGCAGGCCTTCAACGGAAAATTTAGTCACCAGGGCAAAAATGCCATCGACTGGGGCATGTCGGAAGGCACGCACATCCACGCGGCACGTGAAGGACTGGTTATTTATGTAGAGGCTTCAAACAACAAGGGTGGCCCGGAGGAGAAATTTCGTGAGTTTGTGAACTATATTCTCATCCGGCACCCAGATGGCACCATTGGGGGGTACTACCACCTGCAGCAAAATGGCAACGCCGTTCAAATTGGTGACCGAGTAGCCCGCGGACAATTAATTGGGTACTCAGGCAGTACAGGGTATGCATCGGGACCCCATCTGCATTTTGAAGTCTATTATCGCAACAAGAAGGTTGACAAACGCACCATCCCCATTAGATTTGACAACGGCCAGGCATCAGGTATTTTATTACAAGAAGGCACACGTTACCGGGCCAGCAACTAGGCTTTGTCTGATTGGTCGAAAACAACCAGAGACAAAGCCGTATCCTGAGCGAATGCGGAGGATCATTCTAGCGTTTTTTCCAAGCACTGCCTAAACCCGTTACCCCTGGCATGACGATTAAAAACAAGTGGCTCTTTGCAGCCGGCATTTGCAGTTTGCTCGTAGCCATCCTGCATGTATTCATCATTATTGGCGGTGCTGAGTGGTACAGGTTTTTTGGTGCTGGTGAAGCATTTGCCCAAATGGATGAAGCCGGCTCCATCTATCCTGCGCTGGCCACGGCTGGCATCACGGTTGTGTTTGCGCTGTGGGCGGCCTACGGTTTCTCCGGGGCTGGCACAATCAGGCGTTTGCCCTTGTTGCGTATTGCACTCGTACTCATTGCCGGTATTTATCTCATTCGGGGCATCGGCGGAATTCCTCTTGTGCTCTTTGGCAGCGACGCCTACCTCCAGGAGTTGAGTGAAAGTCCAACCTTCCCGTTCGTCTCTTCTCTCGTCAGTCTCGCTTTTGGTGTGCTCTATACGATAGGCACAAAACAGATCTGGCAACAGCTTGGCGCAAGAGCCGGCGCAAGGCAAAACGTATAAACATCATCCAATAGAAGATCGCAGCATCTGCTAAACCGCCTTGTCCAAACTGGGCGCTGCGCCAAATTTCCTAGCGTATTCGCGGCTGAATTGCGTTGGGCTTTCATATCCTACCTGAAAAGCTGCACTGGCTACCGTAAATCCCTTGTCCATCAAAAGCCTGCGGGCTTCAATGAGGCGCATGTTTTTCAGGTACTGCAATGGGGTTGTCGCGGTCAGGGCCTTGAAGTGTTCATGGAATGAAGACGTACTCATGCCCGCAATGCTGGCCAACTCAGATACAGAATACGGCGCTGCAAAATCAGTCTTGATGTGTGCGATGACTTTCGCAAGCCGGCTTGCGTGGCTTTCCCGACGCAACAGTTGGCGCAACATAACGCCATGTTTTGCCAGCAACACGCGGAAATGAATCTCCCGAAGAATCAGCGGCATCAAAACACCTGCTTCATCAGGACGATGCACAAGGTCAAAAAGACGGGAGGCAGCATTAACAAGCGCTTCTTCCGTTTCGCCCACATGTAGTGCCCGCGATTGCGCTGCATCTAGCACAGCTTCTCCAACCTCATCATACAGGCTCCGCACAATTTGCATATCAAGCGAAATTACAAGCGCAAGGTATGGTTTTTCTGCGCTTGCATCTATGATCCGGGAAAACACAGGCACGTCATGGCTGACGATCAGCGACTCACCCGCCTCAAAGTATAGTTTGTGCGTCCCGACAACCGTTTCTTTGCTTCCCTGGAGGATCAGGCAGAGCAAAGGGTTATACAGGACTGCTTTCAGCGAAGTAGGCGCATGGCTTCGCAACACAGTTAAACATGGCAACGGCGTCGCACTCACGCCCTCAGCAGAACCGCTGCTATTCGCAAACGCACGCACCCGGTCAATCAGATTATCACCTATCATCTACCAACCCATTTTTCATAGAAACGCAAAACCCAGCATAAAACTAACTCCTAACTCAAGATAGCTCCACTCACAAAGCCAAATCCAGCAGGTCGGAGAAATAGGCAGACTTTCCGGAGCATCAGGCAGGCCGGCGACAGCCAACCACGCTACCTTGATGTTGCTTTAAAAACGACAACCAATGAATAAGCATATGTCAACCAAAATAGCACTTATTACTGGCGGAAGCCGAGGCCTTGGCAAAAGTATGGCACTGCATGTTGCAGCAAAAGGTGCAGGCGTTGTTATCACCTATTTAAACAATGCAGCTGATGCACAAGCCGTTGTTGCCGAGATTGAGAGAGCCGGTGGCAAAGCGGCAGCATTACAGCTCAATACTGGTAACATCAGCCATTTCCCAAAATTCGCCGGCCAACTCCGAGACACAGTCAATACACTATGGGGAAAAACAGAGATTGATTTCCTTGTCAACAATGCAGGCGTCGGTGCGCACAATGTCATTGCTTCTACGACGGAAGAAGAATTTGACCTGATGATAAACGTACACGTGAAAGGCGTCTTTTTCCTTACCCAACAGCTCCTGCCTATGCTGGCAGACCAGGGACGCATTATAAATATTTCGACTGGCCTCACCCGATTCTCCTATCCCGGCTACGCAGCATATGCAGCAGCCAAAGGTGCCGTTGAAGTATTTACACGCTACCTCGCAAAAGAATTGGGCGAAAGACAAATCGCTGTCAACACCATTGCCCCGGGCGCTATCGAGACCGACTTTGGCGGTGGGGCAATTCGCGACAATGCAGAACTCAACCAGTTTGTAGCGTCCACCACAGCACTCGGCCGCGTAGGGCTGCCAGACGACATTGGCGGCGCAGTTGCCAGTTTGCTCATGGATGACAATCTCTGGGTCAATGGCCAACGGATTGAGGTCTCTGGTGGCCAGCACTTATAAGATCGGCATTCATACGAATTAAGGATAAAATCAAAGGTCCCGACAAGCATGCAGGCGCCAAAACTGGTGGCCTACATGCTTGTTGTACAACTTTACGGGATCTCAACCTGCTTTATCCGTAGAATAGAAATCCAGACGAACAGCAACTGTCCACCGCCGCCAACATGGAACAGGTTCAATTCTCCGCGCTCGACCAAACGAAGCTTACAGGCAGCCTATTCGAACCCAAGCAGCTCGCGCACACCCTGTTGCTCATTAACTCAGGCACGGGTATTCCAAGGCGATTCTATACGCGATTTGCGCGCCACGCAGCGGAACGCGGTTTTGCAGTATTAACTTACGACTACAGAGGCATTGGCGACTCTGCGCCTGAATCGCTTGTAGGCTACGACGCCCGATATAGAGACTGGGGACAGCAGGATGTGCCGGGCGCTATCAATTACTTAACTTCTCGTTATCCCGACCTTCCCCTGACAATTATTGGCCATTCTACAGGTGGGCAGCAACTCGGCCTGGCAGAAAATGTTGACCGGGTTCAAGCTGCCGCTTTCATTGCTGTATCCACTGGCTACTGGCGCGGCATGCCGGCCATTTATAAATGGTTCTCGCTTGTAGCCTGGAAACTCTACCTACCACTAGTTTCACGCCTCTACGGCTACGCCCCGGCCAGAAAAATACGCTGGGGTGAGAACCTGCCTAACGGTGTTGCAAAAGAATGGGGTGCGTGGTGCCTCGAACAAGAATACCTCGCCGCTTATTTTGACAACACAGGGCACCGCACCAGTCCGGATGGCTCGCCATTTGGCCCGCAATACTTTCACAAGGTACAGTTTCCAATCCGCGCCTACTACTTTACAGATGACCCCATAGCTACACCAGCTAACGCGACACCCATGCTGGCCCTGTTCAAAAGAGCTGCCATTGAAAAGGTCTGGATTAATCCGACTGAACTTGGGCTAAAAGAAGTTGGACATCTCGGATTTTTCTGGAAACACATTGGCAAATCCCTTTGGGACGAAACACTCACCTGGCTCCAAACAAACGCCACCAAAACCCTATGATCAACACAAGTCAACGCGACAGGCTGCTGTGGATTGACGGCACGGCCGGCACCTTTGTCGGCATAACCACCTTGCTGTTGCTAAATTGGCTATACCCACTGTATCAGTTACCTCGAAATATCGTGCTCATCATTACGGCAGCGAATCTGGTCTACGGCGGCTATGCCCTCTTCGTCGCATCCCGAAAAAAACGCCCGATTGAACTTGTCGTTGCTCTAGCGGCTGCCAATCTGGCGTGGATGTTCGTCTGCATTGGCTTCCTGGTTTTTTACGGTAAACAGGCCAGTATATTTGGATTGATGCACATCGCAGGAGAAGGCGCATTCGTAACAATGCTGGCAGTCTTGGAATGGCGGTGGCGCTACGATTTACAAACCAGCTAACCACTGATTTACCAGGGCATCTTACGAGCCTACAATTTTCTTCAATTCAACCAGCTTGAGCAGCGCCTCGACAGGCGTCATACCGTTGGGTTCAAGGCTCCGCAACAGTTCTGCAGCTTCGGAAGCAGCAGGGTCCTGGACTTGAAACAGCGACAATTGATGGGCAGCACTGAGGTCTTCCATACCGGCAGCGGCTGCTACACGAGGACCATCCGTTGGCTTGCCGGCCGCATCACCGCCGTGGATTTCCAATTGCTGGGACTCCAAATGTTTGAGCACTTCCTGCGCGCGAGCAATGAGCGGTGACGGTAATCCAGCCATCCGCGCCACTTCGATCCCATAAGAATGATCTGCACCTCCGGGAATCAATTTTCGTAAAAAGACCACTTTGCCGTTGTGCTCTTTTACCTGAACCCGCAGGTTAACGATTCGCCCATAGCGATCTTTCAGCTCATTGAGTTCGTGATAGTGCGTGGCAAACAGGGTTTGTGCAGCAACGCGTTCGGTTTCATGCAGATACTCAACCAGTGCCCAGGCAATAGAGAGTCCATCAAACGTGCTGGTACCACGCCCTACTTCGTCCAGCAAAATCAACGAACGCGGTGTTGCATTGTTGAGGATGTTGGCCGCCTCGTTCATTTCAACGAGAAATGTACTCTCCCCGGAAGCAAGGTTATCGGAGGCCCCTACCCTGGTAAAAATCCGATCAACAATCCCCAGTGTCGCTTTTTCAGCCGGCACATAAGCGCCAACTTGCGCCAGGAGTACAATCAATCCGGTCTGCCGCAACACAACACTTTTACCGGCCATATTAGGACCCGTAATAATCAGAATTTGCTGCGATGCGGGATCCAGCGACACACTGTTAGAAATAAAGGGCTCACCCACCGGCAGCGTCTTCTCTACAACAGGATGCCGGCCTTCAACAATCTCAATACCCAGGCCATCGTGTACATCAGGCCGCGTATACTTGTGCTGCACGGCCACTTCGGCAAGGCTAACCAGGCAATCGAGCATGGCCAGAAGCCGGGCATTCAGTTGTAGCGATGCGGTGTGCATGGCCACTTGCTCTCGGATCACCTGAAACAAGGAGGTTTCAATGTGCGTGATCCGTTCCTGCGCCGTAAGGATTTTTTCTTCGTACTCTTTGAGCTTTGGCGTGATGTAGCGTTCAGCATTCACCAGGGTTTGCTTCCGGATGAAATCATCTGGCACTTTGTCTTTGTGCGCGTTGGTGACTTCGAGGTAGTACCCAAATACTTTGTTGAAACCGACCTTGAGTGATGGGATGCCGGTACGTGCTGACTCCTCCTGCTGGAGCTTTACGATCCAGTCGCGACCAGACCTGGCAATGGTCCGCAGTTCATCGAGCTCTTCATGGTACCCTGGCCGAATGTATCCACCATCCCCGAGCTGCGCCGGCGGTTCGTCAACCAGTGCCTCTCCTACCAGTTGGGTTACTTCGTTGCACGGTGTAAGCTGAGCCGTAATGCTTTTGATGGCTTCGATAGTTTCATCAGCCAGAATCGACTTAATTTGAGGAATGGCAGCCAAAGTAGTTTTAAGCGCAACCATCTCACGCGGGGTCGCACGCCCTGTAGAGATCCGCGCAGCCATGCGCTCCATGTCGCCAACCGTCTGTAAGGTTTCCTGCATTCGCCCCCGGAGGAAGTCGGATGTAACAAACCCCGACACAGCATCAAGGCGCCGATGGATTTGCTTTAGATCCCGCAGGGGCCGCACAAGCCATTTGCGCAACAGACGCGCACCCATCGGCGTGCGGGTCATGTCGAGAATTTGAATAAGCGACCCTTCTTGCTGCCCACTTTGCAGTGTAGATACAAGTTCAAGGTTGCGCCGCGTTTGCGCATCCAGCATCATGAATGTATCACTGGCGAAATAATTAACGCGATCAATATGCGGAAGCCTGCCTTTCTGGGTTTCCCCAAGGTAGTACAGTGCCACACCGGCCGCGACAATACCGGCCGGAAAATCTTCGACGCCAAACCCTTTCAACGAGTGCGTCTTAAAGTGCCTGAGTAGCGTTTCGTAGGCAAAATCGTAACCAAAACACCAGTCCTCTTGTGGCGTGACAATGACACCCAGGTCGCGCAGCCAGCGAATATCGTCGTGCCGGCGCTTATCAACCAGTACTTCCGTGGGTGCAATGGTCTGAATGAGCTCTTTGAGGTCGCGGGCGTCTACTTCGGCGAGGTAAAACTCCCCTGTAGATGCATCAATAAACGAAAGGCCGGCGCGGCCGTTTTTCGATTTTTCGGGCCAATGCACCGAGGCAAGGTAATTGGAGCGCTTGGGATCGAGCAACTGCTCGCGAAATGACACACCGGGCGTGACAATCTCGACTACGTCACGCTTTACTATTTTCCGGGCCGTTTTTGTGTCTTCAAGCTGTTCACAGATGGCTACCCGATGACCGGCTTGCACAAGCCGGGGCAGGTAGTTGTCGAGTGCGTGGTACGGAAAGCCGGCAAGCGGAACGTGACTCGCTTTACCATTGGCCCTTTTTGTCAAGGTGATCCCAAGTACCTGGCTTACAACAACAGCATCATCCTCAAACGTTTCATAAAAATCCCCCAAACGAAACAGCAGTAAAGCGTTCGGGTGCCGGTCTTTGATTTTATAGTACTGACGCATCAGCGGCGTGGGTTCGCTCCCTTTTGCTGATGCTTTCTTTTTGGTGGTTTTCCCCATTAAAATTAACTACTCCGTTACCGTGGCCCTGACATGGAGCCTGCGTCTATTTCCGTATCAGAATGAAAATAAGAAAAAGGTGCCTACTTAACCGACTGCAGCCGCGATTGTTGTGGAATAGTTTCCCGGTAGGGAAATTTTCTCCCCCCTGCATTTTTGAAGCAGGTATTAATGTGAGACTAAATTTTACAATGTGCTTACCCACATTATCGGAACAGTACAGCCCCATGCCACGTCTGTTGTTGCAATTTCTTACACCTCTACTTCATTTCTACACCCTAAATTAAGCGCCTCATTACAAAATAGGGTATAAAAACGCATTGATCTTGCGCGAAATACCCTATGGCACAATTTTTTCAGTTCATACCGTGGCAATACGCAGATCCCTTTCGATGTATTGACTGCTATTCATCTCGAACATTGCGTTTTCTCTAATTCTACCGATTAATTATTTAACCAATCAAAACTTATGTCTCCTCTTTCATTAACCAATCAAAAAATGGACATGGCACGTCAGATACTGCTGCTTTTCGTTTTTGGCCTGGTGGTAGCAATTGCGCCAGTTCAAGCCAATGAATCTCCTCTCGACAAAAACGCCGATAGCGAAGTACAGGCCAGCCTGCTAGCCCCTTCTTACAGCGTTATTGTGCCAGGTGGTGGCGGCAACCCATTCCCAAACATGACCTCTGACACCTTCAGCTCACCTAGTTTTGGTGACATTGACGGCGACGGCGACTATGATATGTTCAGTGGCACAGAAGCTGGCGGCATCGCATATTTTGAGAATACTGGCGACGCTGACAATCCAAACTTTGTCCAGCAGACAGGTGCAAGCAATCCTTTTGACGGCGTTGACGTAGGCGATAAATCTACAGCGGCCCTCGTTGATATGGATGGCGACCTTGACTACGATATGGTCATCGGTGAAGAACTTGGCACGTTCCTGTACTACGAGAACACAGGCACCACAATGGCGCCAACGTTTGTAGCTGTAACCGGCGCCAGCAACCCATTTGATGGCGTTGACGTAGGTAACCGTTCTCAGATTACGTTTGTTGACCTTGACGCAGATGGCGACTTCGACGGCGTAAGCGGCGAGTTTGCTGGCAACATCAACTACTTCGAGAACACGGGTACCGCCATGGCGCCTGTTTTCACTGAGCAGGTTGGTGGTTCTAACCCGTTCAACGCCTTCACCGCAGGTGGTAATAACATCTCAACTGCTGCACTTGGCGATGTTGACAACGACATGGACTATGACTTCGTCATGGGCAACAACGACGGTACGTTCTCTTACTTCGAAAACACAGGCACCATGATGGCACCTGCGTTTACCGAACTAACTGGCGTTAACAACTTGTTTGATGGTTTTGACGCGGGCGTTGCGTCTTCACCAGCAATCGTTGACATCGACAATGGCAACGGCGTGGACATGATCAGTGGCAACACCGACGGTGATTTCTACTTCTATGTAAACGCTGACCCACTGCCAGTTGAACTGTCTTCTTTCAGAGCTGTACGCAACCTCAACAAAATCACGTTGACCTGGACAACAGCCAGCGAAACCAACAATGCAGGCTTTGAAGTCCAGAAGTATACGCCTCGCGGTTTTGAGACCATTACCTTTGTAGCCGGCGCAGGTACAACAACGGAAGCGCGTTCTTATTCCTTCACGGTTGACACCAACCTGCCAGGACGCCATCGCTACCGCCTGAAGCAGGTGGACTTCGACGGCGCATTTGAGTATAGCTCAGAAGCATCTGTAGCTGTTGCGCTTGAAGAAGCCTACCACATGACGCAGACCAGCCCTGAGCCTTTCAACCCGCAGGCAACGTTCAACCTCACGGTTGCAAGCAGCCAGCAGGTAACCATCGGTGTGTACGACATGCAGGGCCGTATGGTAGAATTGCTGCACAGCGGCGAACTACAGGGAGAGCAGCCATACCAGTTCTATGTTGTAGCCAACAACTGGGCCAGTGGCCGCTACCTTATCCGTGCAGTGGGTGAAGCCTTCACGGCAACACAAATGGTTACACTACTCAAGTAACCTGAACTAGCACCGACATCGCTAGAAAACGGCGGTTGATTTTCAAATCAACCGCCGTTTTTTATTTATGGAATAAACACTTTACCCCAAGGATAGTTGCATCTTTAGTCGATTTGGAAGAATACAATCGAATGGATTCTCCAGCAGGATGCCGCATAAAATATTACCCGTTCCGCCCGTTATGCCACTGCCTTTTCCCCTCAATATCCGTAAAGATTACCTATTAGACGGTAAATCGCGTGTCTCAAAGAAGTCTTTTTGTACACAATTGACGTTTTCTACCTCCAACTATCCCGGGCGAATACTCCTAAACGCCCCCTTGCCTTAATCAGTATTTTTGGTATCTTCAGGTCCCTCTAGGCCCTAAATTGGTCTCTACCCTAACAGGTCACACCTGCTGTGCCGGCAAATATCCTCCGTCAGACCAAACCATCTGACACCCCTCCATTTGCTACACCGCAC
>JBCCIM010000213.1 GCA_039111535.1 Bacteroidota bacterium
GGCCATGTCTATTATACACGTAAATCTATCGTTTTGCGTATGCTGGTTGTCCACAATAGTATGCATCGCGCAAGCAGTGTGACTACAAGCAGCATTGCCATCCTTTTCTATAAATTTTGTATCCTCATATTTCAGATGCAGGTCAACTTACCTTAATGCTTTCGCCATGAACCGTTTAACCGCGTTATTTAAACCTACCTTGTTTGTCATTTTTATCACCCTGGTCGTGACGGGCTGTGCTGAACAAAATACCAGTTCGGAAGAGAAACCCGTGATTGGGGTTTCAATCATGACGGCAACGAATCCGTTTTTTAAGTTGCTTGGCGAAACGATTGCTGATGAAGCCGGCAAGTTTGGGTATGAAGCTGTTGTTGTTTCCGGTGATTATGACATCAGTAAACAGAAGAATCAAGTTTCTGATTTTATTGTGCAGGGGGTGGATGTGATTGTACTTACGCCGATAAACTCCAAGTCGATCGGTACTTCCATTGCAGAGGCAAATGAAGCCGGCATCCCCGTGTTTACAGCAGACATTGCTGTGCTTGCAGAAGGCGTGCAAGTGGTGTCTCATATCGCAACAGACAATTACCAGGCCGGCCGTGTAGCAGGACAGGCCATGATCGAAGGCGTTGATACTGGTGGTGCAATTGGTATTCTGGATTTTGCAGAAGTAGAATCTGTTATCCTGCGTACGCGCGGATTTATTGATGCGCTTAACGAGCACGAGGCGGCAACAGGCATCAAATTCGAAGTTGTTTCTCGCTTACCCGGTGGGGCCGAAAAAGCCATTTCCTACCGCGCTGCGCAAGACATGCTGCAGGCGCATCCTGATTTGAAAGGAATTTTCGCGATCAATGACCCGTCGGCATTGGGTGCTGTAGCTGCATTGGAAGAGTCGGGCCGCGAAGATGAAGTAGTAGTTATCAGTGTTGATGGACAGCCGGAGGGCCGGCAAGCTGTGCTCGAAGGGAAAATTTATGGTGATGCCGTGCAGTATCCGGACAAGATTGCACGCACAACCGTGCAGACCATCATGAAATACGTCAATGGAGAAGAAGTGCCCCCGGAGATTCTGATTCCAACCGAACTTTATCGCATGGAGCAAGCGCTGCAGGATAGCTCGCTAGCGCCTTTGCGGTAAGCTGGGCCGCTAGGAGATTTCTGCAAGGATCTCTGCCATTTTCTCCCACTCGCTGTACATGGCGGCGAGTTCGTCTTTCATCATTTGATAGTTGGTTGTAAGGTCTTTGGCCTTATGGGGGTCATTGTATATATCAGGATTTGCCAGGTCCGCCTCAATCTTTTTCAGCGTTGCTTCTTTGGTTTCGATCGTAAACTCAAGCGAGGTATGGGCCTTTTTGAGTTGAGAAGGGGTAGTGTACGACCCCTCAAAATCGGCGTCTTGCATGGCAGCCTGATACCGCAAATTACGCTCCTCTGCTTCGCGGCGCTTCTGCTCTTTGGTTTTAGGGCCGCCTGAACGCTTCTTTTGTGGTTCAGCCTTTTCTTCGTTTGAAGCAGCAGCGACAGCCTGTTGCTGTTTGCTGGCGGTTCCGTGTTCAATTTGCCACTGGTAGTCCTTGTAGTTGCCGATGTACTCGCGGACCGCCCCATCTTCCACCCGCCATACCTTGTTCACAATCTGATCAAGGAAATGCCGATCGTGGCTCACAACAATGAAGCTGCCATTGTATTGCTGCAAGGCTTCGATGAGCACGTTGATAGACTGGATGTCGAGGTGGTTGGTGGGCTCATCGAGAATGAGGAAGTTGGCCGGCACCAGGAGGGTACGGGCAAGCGCGACCCGGCTTTTTTCTCCGCCCGAAAGTACGCCAATCGGTTTAAATACGTCATCACCAGTAAACAGGAATGCACCAAGCACGGTGCGCAACGCTGTTTCAGTGTGCCCCTGAGACACTTCTTGCATTGCGTCGAGCAGGGAGTATTTCAAGTTGAGTGCATCTGCCTGATGCTGGGCGAAGAACGTTTGGTTTACCTTGTAACCTAGTGTGCGGTCACCTTCAAAAACTTCTGTGCCGTTGATGATGCGTGCAAGGGTCGATTTGCCGGCGCCATTTTTCCCGGTTAGCGCAATTTTATCGCCACGCTCGATGAGGATAGGCCTCGTTTTGTCAAAAACCTGGATGAGCCCTTCCTCAGTTTCATAGTGTTTGGAGAAGGTAGAGAGCTCCATCACCGTGCGTCCGGAGGGTTCTGCTTCGGGGAAGCGGAAGGTGATTGCCGACTGTTCATCTGGCGGCGGCGGAATACGTTCGAGGCGTTCTAGGCTTTTCACGCGGCTCTGCACCTGCCGGGCTTTGCTCGCCTTGGCGCGGAAGCGTGTAATGAAGCGCTCTGTTTCGGCTATGTGCTTCTGCTGGTTTTCGTAAGAAGCGCGTTGCAACTCCCTGCGTGCAACCCGATCCTGTAGATAGAAGGTATAGTTGCCGGCGTATTCTGTGATGTTGCCTCTGTACAACTCGGCCGTAGTAGTGACCATCCGATCGAGGAAATAGCGGTCATGTGATACAATGACAACGGTGCCGTTGTACGACTTGAGATAACGCTCCAGCCAGTCGATGCTGTCAATGTCGAGATGGTTAGTCGGCTCATCAAGCAGGAGGAAGTTTGGCTTTTGTAGCAGGAGCTTGGCAAGGGCAACGCGCATCCGCCAGCCGCCAGAAAAGGTTTGCAGTGGCCGGTCGAGATCGTCGGCGTCAAAGCCAAGGCCCGTCAGAATGGCTTCGGTCTGGTCTTCGATCCGATGGGCTTCATGCGAAAGCAGTTGATCGTGTATGCTTTGCAATTCACCCAGCAATCGCTGGTATCCCGGGTCTTCGTGGTCTTCTCTGGCATCGAGTTCACGGGTAATGCGGACTTCGTTTTCTTGCAACGACAAGATTTCTGCAAAAGCCAGCAACGCCTCTTCTTTGATCGACCTGTCAGAAGGCATTTCTTGCACATTCTGCTCAAGGTAGCCTATGGTGTTGCCACCAGTGATGCCGATATTGCCGGCATCTATGTCTTGACGGCTGGCAAGCGCCCGCAGCAAAGTTGACTTACCGGCACCGTTGGGGCCAATCAGCCCGATGGATTGGTTGGCCTTGATGGTCCAGGTCAGGTTGTCGAGAATTTGCTGACCGCCAAATGCCAGGGATACGTTGGTGAGCTGAATCAATGCGAATGTCTGCTTTCGGTTGCCGTTGTCGAATGGGCTTTTATATCGACAAACATGGGAGTCGATCCGGCTGAATTGCGGATTCTTGGAGGAGAGTTAGGAATAGGTATGGGAATATCGAATACCGAACAAGAAACGAACCCTGGCTTGCCAGGGAGACTAACGAAGTAAATTATGAATGTCGAATTTTAGATTCCATCAACCATCTAGTACGCGTTTTCGCTGAGAAACCCTTTCCATAATGTGAGCCACATGATTTTAAGGTCGAGTTTGATCGACCAGTTCTGGATATAGTAGAGGTCGTACTCGATACGTTTTTCGATGGAGGTGTTGCCGCGCCAGCCGTTGATTTGTGCCCAGCCAGTGATGCCGGCTTTCATTTTGTGGCGGAGCATGTAGCGGGGTACTTGCTGCTTGAAGTTTTCGATGAACACCGGCCGTTCAGGTCTTGGCCCAACGACCGACATATCTCCTTTAAGGACATTGAAGAATTGCGGCAACTCGTCGAGTGAAGTTCTGCGCAGAAAGGCCCCCGAGCGTGTCGCGCGTTTCTCGCCGGCTTTGGCCCAAACCGGCCCCGAGCTTGCCTCTGAGTCTACGGGCATGGTTCGGAATTTCAGGATATTAAATTTCTGTCCATTAAGTCCCATGCGCTCCTGTTTATAGAAAACCGGACCTTTGGAAGAAAGCTTTACAACGATTGCAATAAGGAGTAGCACGGGAGAAATAACCAGCAAGAATAAGCTGGAAAAGACGACATCGATAGCCCGCTTGACAAAATGCCTGTACTCCATCGGGGCTTCGTCGAGGATGTGTAGGACCGGTAGCCCATCAACATCAGTAATGCGACTATTGAGCAAATTGAATTGGAACAGATCGGGTACGAGACAGACGTGGGTAAGCCGGCGCGACAGCTCATCTACAATCTGGGTAACCTTCTCAATCGCTTTCAGCGGAAGCGCGATATAGACGTAGTCGATGGGGGTATCTTGTGCTGCAAAGTCATCAACAATTTTGAGTGCGTCGGCTGTAATACCAAGCACATCTTCTTCCTCCTGCCGTTCGTCGTCGAGGAAGCCAACCACTTCGAGCCCCATCCAGGGATACTGGTTGAACGACGACTGCAACTGCCGACCGGCTTTGCCGGCGCCAATGATCAACACCCTGCGTACATTGCGCCCGCTGACCCTTGCCCGGTACAGCGTATAAAACGTAACCACCCGGAGCCCGATCATGAGCGTTGGCATAATGGCGCCAAACAAGATCATATGTAGCCGGGAGAAATAAAACTCGCGATAGAAAGAGAGGGACGCTGCAACAACAAGCAGTACAATGCCAACAGACTTTGCAACGGAGAAAATGAGACGGGTGAGTCGCTGGGCCCGGTCGGGTGCGTACAGTCCTGAAAAGGTGAAGACCATCATGGTGATGAGCAGCACCCAGGGCAAAAAGCTCAGGTACCGCTCAAGAGGTAACCACTCCGGCGGTGTCAGGAGCTCAAATCTGATGAAGTATGCGGTAATCCATCCTACAATAACAAGCGCTGCATCGCAAAAAAACAGCAGGCGCTGGTAGAATCGACTTTGTTCTTGAATCATGGCTGAAGGACAGGCATCAACGAAAAAAATGCTGTAATTGTATCGCTAGGCCATGCAGTGAATAGCTAATGTGTGAAATTCTGGGTGATGGATATTGGGAAAGATACCCTGAAATTATTTTATGCGTTCCCGATGTACACTAAAAAGCATCAATTGTGCCGAATTAGATGGCTTCTTGCGCGAGGGCAATGGAGCCCAGAACACCTGCCTGGTTACCCAACGCCGGCGGTACAATGTATGCATTTATATCCGCTGTTATTGCTGCTTTGGCGATATATCCGTTCAAGGTCTCTTGTACGATACGTCGAATTTTTGGAAACAGCTGCTCCTGTTCCATTACGCCGCCGCCCATAATGACGAGGTGTGGGGAGAGCGTGAGAATGTAGTTGACCACAGCCATTGCGAGGTACCAGGCTTCTATGTCCCAGGCTTCGTGGTCGGGGGGGAGGTTTTCGGCGGCTGTGCCCCAACGTTTTTTTAGCGCCGGCCCGGTTGCCATGCCTTCAAGGCAGGTTTTGTGGTACGGACAATTGCCAGCGAATGTATCCCCTGGCGCTGTTGGTAACATCAGGTGGCCCATTTCGGGGTGCAGCAGGCCGTGCAGGCGTTGTCCGTTTACAATGGCACCGCCACCAACGCCCGTACCCACCGTGAGGTATAACGCTGAATCAACATCACGCGCGGCGCCCCATTTGTATTCTCCAAGTGCTGCACCATTCACATCCGTGTCAAATACAAAGGGCTGGTTCAGTACCTTATGAATTTCGCCGGCAAGGTCGGTATTGGCCCAGCCCGGTTTGGGTGTACTTGTGATATAGCCGTACGTAGGAGATAGTGGATTGGGGTCCACGGGGCCAAATGAGGCAATACCTATGGCTGCCAGGCTATCGTTGTACTTTTTGAAGAAATCAAGTGTCCTGCCAATGGTTTCTTCCGGCGTTGTTGTTGGAAATCGAACAATCTCGTGTAAATCATCAGGGCCGTTTCCCACAGCGCAGACAAACTTGGTACCGCCAGCTTCAATACCGCCAAACATGCTCCTTACAGGAATGGTGAATAATTACAGGGGGGTGGGAAAGAAATAAGCAAAATGCTACTTTCATGCTACCTGTAATGTACGTCTGCCTTTGTTTTTCCCTAACTTTCATGAGATTGGATCTGTCAGACCAGCCACGGGTTGCTTTCAGGGGAAATCGCATGCTGCACCGATTTTAGGGTAGCAATGTGTGCAATATTGACAAGGGAGTTTGATCAATCTACCGTATGACGCGTTGGACGCGGGTCCTCAGTTGTTGACGGTTGACGGGTGTAGTGATGATTCAACAGATACTATTTATCGTAATTGCCGGCGGAGCCCTTCTCTTTGCTGCCCGGCAATTCTTGCAAATCAAAAAGAAAATCAGCCTCGGGCAGCCCGAAGAAATTAAGGGCGATACGGGTGAGCGCATCAAGAACGTCCTGCTTATTGCATTAGGGCAGAAGAAGATGTTCAAACAGTGGGTGCCGGCGCTGATGCACTTTGCCATTTACGCCGCTTTCCTGATCACGCAGATCGAGTTGCTTGAAATCTTCTTTGATGGTGTTACAGGCGCACACCGCGCTTTTGCGCCGGCGCTTGGCGGGTTCTACACGTTTGTTATTAGCACAATCGAAGTGCTCACTTTTTTTGCTTTTTTTGCAACGATCATTTTTCTCGTACGCCGCACACTGGTAAAGCCGGCAAGGTTTACGCAAACCGAAATGCAAGGCTGGCCCGCCCGCGATGGTATTCTCATCTTGCTGGGTGAGCTTGTATTGATTGCCGGTATTGTGTGTATGAACGGTGCTGACGTACTCCTGCAAAAGCTCGATCCTGCCCATTACCCCGATACCGGTACCCTTGCCGTGAGCAGTTGGCTCGGGCCCTTGTTGTTTGGCGGACTCTCGCAGCAAAGTCTTGTTGTTGTGGAGCGTTTTGGGTGGTGGCTGCACATCCTTACGGTGCTCGCTTTTCTCAACTACCTGCCGATCTCAAAGCATCTGCACATTGTACTTGCATTTTTTAACGTCTACTACAGCCGACTCAAGCCTCGTGGTGAGATGGAGAACATGCCTGAAATCATGAATGAAGTGAAAAGCATGATGGGGTTGATTGAAGCGTCTGAAGCGGATATGGGTGCAGAATTGCCTGAGTTTGGGGCCAAAGATGTTACGGGGTTAAGCTGGAAAACACTCCTGGAAGCATATTCTTGCACAGAGTGTGGGCGGTGTACCGAACAGTGTCCGGCCAACCTGACCGGCAAAAAACTGTCGCCCCGCAAAATTATGATGGACATCCGCGATCGGACGGATGAAGTAGCAGCTGGCCTGGCTGTCAGCGAAGCAGTGGCGCCGGCTGACTTTGATGATGGGAAGTCGCTTTTCGATTATATCGCGTCTGAAGAATTACACGCCTGTACAACATGCCAGGCTTGTGTAGAGGCGTGTCCTGTGATGATTAATCCGATGGAGCCCATTTTGGCGCTGCGCCGGTATGAAATCCTGACGGAGTCGAAGGGACCAGCCGATTGGATCCCGATGTTTACAAGCGTTGAAAATAACGGTGCCGTCTGGGCTGTAGCAGATCCACGCGATGGATGGACCCGCGAAGACTAGCAGCCAATAGATCGAAAGGAAATAGCTTATGAGTAATGTGCCAATCATGGCCGATGTTGCTGCGGCAGGCAAAGAAATAGAAGTTTTATTTTGGGTGGGATGTGCCGGCAGCTTTGATGCGCGTGCACAAAAGGTGACACGCGCCTTTTCGGAGATCCTCAACGCGGTGGGTATCAATTATGCGATTCTGGGGAAAGAGGAGTCGTGCACAGGTGATCCTGCACGTCGCGCCGGCAATGAGTTTGTCTTTCAGATGACCGCGCTCCAAAACATTGAGACGCTCAACGGTTACGGCATCAAAAAAATAGTGACCGCCTGTCCGCATTGCTTCAATACGCTCAAAAACGAGTATCCTGCGCTGGGTGGTTCTTATGATGTGATTCACCATACACAGTTGTTGCAAGACCTCATCAATACGGGCCGGCTAAAACTCCAGGGTGGCGGCTCGTTCAACGGCAAACGGATCACATACCACGACTCGTGCTATCTTGGCCGCATAAATGGCGTGTATGAAGCTCCACGTGCGCTTTTGGAAGCACTTGACGTAGAGCTTGTTGAAATGAAGCGCTGCAAGAGCAAAGGGTTGTGCTGTGGCGCTGGTGGTGCACAAATGTTCAAGGAAGATGAGCCGGGCGAGAAGCGCATCAACAAGGAGCGGGTGGAGGAAGTGCTTGAGACAGGCGCCTCAGCAGTTGCGGCAAATTGTCCGTTTTGCCTGACAATGCTGCGGGATGGGGTTACAGCAGAGGGTAAAGAGGAGCAGGTGATGGTATACGATCTTGCCGAGCTGATTCTCGACAAAATGAAAGACTGATTCAGATCAGTGTTTACAACAAAGGGTGCATATGAAAATTCTGGTTGTGGGTGGTGCAGGGACAATCGGCCGGCACGTTGTCGCTAAATTTACCACCTCGCACGAGGTACTGGTGGCTGGGCGGAATACGGGAGATGTGACGGTAGATCTTACTGATGCAGCTTCAATTGAAGCCATGTTTGCTCAAACCGGACCGCTGGGCGCCATTGTATGCATCGCCGGAGACGCCAAGTGGGCCCCCTTTAATGAACTCGCTGAAGAAGATTACTATATCGGGTTTCGCAGCAAACTCATGGGACAGGTCAACCTTGTGCGTCTCGGACAAGCACATCTTAATCCAGGGGGCTCATTTACCCTCTCTACAGGAATTCTGGCAGATGATCCGGTTGTGATGACGGCCAGCGCCGCGATGGTGAATGGTGCGATCCACAGTTTTGTAAAGGCTGCATCTCTCGAAATGGAAAATGGACACCGTTTGAATGTGGTGTCATCTGGACTTGTAGAAGACTCTGTAGAAAAGTATGCCGACTATTTCCCCGGCCATAACCCCATCCCGATGCCCAAAGCTGTAAATGCCTACGTGCGCAGCATTATGGGAAAAGCAAACGGCGAAATATTCAGGGTCTACGACCATTGAACATTCCGCCGTTAAAATTAGCAGCCTGGCAAGAGAGCCCGTGTTAATCCTGTGCTTTCAATTTGCGTACTTCTTCAGTAAACGCCGGCAGCACATCGAACACATCTCCAACAATTCCATAGTCAGCTACCTTGAAAATAGGCGCTTCAGGGTCTTTGTTGATGGCGACGATATACTTCGAAGAGGAAACACCTGCTACATGCTGGATTGCCCCAGAAATGCCGCAGGCGATATAGAGGTCTGGTGAAACGGTTTTGCCCGTTTGCCCGATGTGCTCCTCGTGAGGCCGCCAGCCATCGTCTGACACGGGCCGGCTACATCCTGTGGCTGCACCAAGCAGATCAGCCAGGTCTTCGATGATGTTCCAGTTATCAGCGCTCTGCAAGCCACGGCCGCCGCTAACAATGATGTCTGCTTCAGTTACGTCCAGGTTGCCATTGCTGCTGCCTTCGTACGCGGTAACGACAACTTTAGCAGCGGGAGCGGCAATGGTCAGTGTTTCGGTCGCAATCGCCGTTGGGCTTTCAATGGGTTTGTAAGACTTTGGGCGAAGGGTTGCGAGTTGCGGCGAACCTGTGAGGCGCACTTCAGCGAATGCTTTACCGGCATACATCGGACGCTTAAACAGCAACGCGCCACCTTCTTCGCGCATATGCACACAGTCTTGCGCCAGTCCGGTTTCGAGCATCTGCGACACGCGGGCCATCACGTCTTTGCCCGTGAAGGTTGCACCCATGAGTACAATTTCAGCACCAGCTTCACGGATCGCCTGTGCAATGATACTGGCATAAACGTCTGGGCTGAATTGTGCAAGCGCCGCATCTTCTACGAGTAGGGCTTTTTCAACACCATATGTGCCTGCAGTTTCAGCCAGTGGTGCGAGGTTACCGCTACCGAGCATCAGCGTGGCAACGGGTTTCCCGATTGTAGCGCCGAGGGCTACTGCAGCTGTATAAACTTCAGCATTAACGGACCGCAACGCCCCCTGCTGTATATCTGAAACAACTAATATTGACATGTTAATCTCAACAATCTTTGGATGGGGAAGCAAGGCGTCTTGGCCGGCTTCCGAATAGCTGAATGCCTAATCCCTAGATAACCTGGGCCTCATCACGCAACAATTGAACAACGGCAGCAGCGTCAGCAGCGCCCTCATTAAACAGTTTGCGCTCCCCTTTTTCCTGCGGATAAGAGAGGTTTTCTACTACCAACTGCGCTTCCGGCAAGGTGGCTTCAACCACTTCAATAGGAATACGTTTGGCCTGCATAATGCCACGCATGGAACGGTAACGAGGCTCGTTCAGGTGGCGATTGGCGCCAATGACGGCTGGTAGTGAAAACGAGAGGCGCTCGTGTCCGCCTTCAACTTCACGTAGGGCTGTGGCGTTGTTGCCATCAAGTTCTAGCGAGACGATGACGCTGGCGCAAGGCAGGTCGAGCTGTTGCGCAATGCGTGAAGGGACCTGTGCGTGGTCGTCGTCAATGGCTTGACGGCCCGTGAAAATCAGGTCGTAGCTGCCTTCTTTGAGCACGGTAGCAAGGGCAGTTGCCGTTACGCCGGGGTCATCCGGGATGGCCTCGGTATTGATACGGATTGCCTTATGAGCGCCCATAGCCAGGGCTTCACGGATGGTTTTCTCCACACGTGCCGGCCCAAGGGCGATAATGGTTACCTCGCCGCCATGTTGCTCTGTAAGCTTGATGGCTTCTTCGATTGCAAATTCATCGTAAGGATTGATAATCCACTGTATTCCGTCTTCAACAACTGATTTTTGATCACTAATATTTATTTGCGTTGTTGTATCCGAGGACCAGTTCAAACATGCTATCTCATTCCCACA
>JBCCIM010000214.1 GCA_039111535.1 Bacteroidota bacterium
CCGCAGTCATTTGTTGAAAGCGGTTGAAACCCTGGCTGAGCCATACCGGAGCATTGTCATCCTCCGGGAAATTCAGGAATTGCGTTACCAGGAAATTTGTGAGGCTTTAGACCTCCCACTCTCAACGGTCAAAGTTTATTTGCACCGTGCTCGGAAGACACTTCGAACCCAACTGCAAGAGGTATTGCAACGTGAAAACGGATGACACAAACCCTGCAAAGTGGCTGGATGAACACCTTGAGGCCTTCCTCGACGGTGAACTAAAGGCTGAGGAGGCGCAAAAATTTGAGCGCCTGCTCGAACAGGATGAGGCGTCCCAGCAGTCGTTGCTCTGGGCCGTAAACATCCGGGATGAACTACGGGCGGTTCCCACACCGGAGCCACCGGCAACCCTGCAAAAAGATATTTTACACGCAGTACGCAAAGAAGCGCGCGCTGACCAAAGAAACAGTTTCTTCTCAGCATTGGGTGCCCTCTTTACGTTCGAGCAAACGCACGTATTGCGGCCAGCACTTGCAACGCTCACCCTGCTTGTTATAGCAACAACGCTTCTGTTTGTCCTCAATCGCCCAACACTGCCACAGCCAGAACCAGAATCAATTTCACAGGCAGAAATTGACCAGGCACTTGCTGAAGCAAAATGGGCCCTGGGCTATGTCAGTAAAACTGGCCGTATGACCGGCACCAGTATGCAAGACGCCCTGGCTCCGCTATTGAAAGAACAGACCAAAAAATAAGTATTACCGTGAAGTATAGCCTTTCAATATTTGCACTCATGATGCTCTTTGCCGGCTGGGGCCAGCAACAGCTGTATGCCCAAGACGACCTGGACAACGACCCCGGGTACGTCGACTTTTCAAGTATGGAAGATCGGTTTGACACCACGCCAGACTTCCAGATCAACATCAAGGGCCAGCTAATCAAACTGGTTGCTGAAGCCTCCCGCGAGGAAGACCCGGAGTTTGCAGAGTTGCTCCTGCGCCTGCGCGCAATCCAGGTGCGTAGCTTCCCTATGCGCAAATCCCAAATCAGGGCAATGGAGTTGCATTCAGAGTCTATCGGGGAAGAACTTGAAGACGCCGGCTGGGATACCGTGGTGCGGCTGCGCGACTATGGCCAATATGTCGATGTATACGCACTCGAAAACCCTGACTTTATCCTTGGCCTTATGATGATGGTGGTGGATACGGAAGCCAACGAAACCGTATTGATCAACATCGTCGGCGACATCGCAGCAGATGAGCTCGGCCGCATCGGTAGCAAGTTTGATATCGCCCCCTTGTCTACCGTAATGGAAAACCGCTAACGCACCGGACGACACGCTACTGTACCTCTATCATCCAATAGCCAGACCTCTACCATGATCTTCTCCTCAATTCAGACGCGTAACCTGGTGGTCCCTTTCCTGGCATTCTTTGCGTTTGTCACTGCCGGATGCTCGCTGACAAATGAAATAACAAATACGAAAAATGAAATCGAGCAAAACACGCGCATTAATGCACATACCGGCATTGTACTCTCCCTGGGCCCCGGGCTTTTTCAAACAACGGGTTTTGTAACCAAATTCATTGACGAGCGAGATGCCCAGCTCGCAAGCCGGCTTGCATATGGCATCCGCCGGGTCAAAGCGGGCGTCTATCCGCTCAAACGGAGATCAAACATCAACCAGCTGGACCTCCCCTCGCTCAAGCGCTTTCAGCGAAGAGGCTGGCAGCCAGCCATCAAGGTTGAAGCAGACCACGAAATTGGCTGGATCATGTACCGCCAACGAGGTAATCGCGTAAAAGATATGTTTGTGGTTGTCGTGACCGAAGAAGAAATGGTACTGGCCCGCATCCAGGGCAACCTGACAGAACTGCTCGATGTAGCGCTCGACGAAATAGAATCTGAAGGAGAAAGCGACTTTTTCAACGACTGGTCCGACTGGGATTTTTAAGGCGAACATAAATGTGTTCGCTGTTGAAGGTTACAAGTTAAAGGTTGAAAGTTCATGCTAGCGTACTGTAACTAGAGCGCTAACATTGGTTTTTCAGCAAACGCCCTGCACATGGCTGCAAGGGCGTTTTTTGTTATAAGGGATATCGTTTTTTACCGCTATCTGCGCGTTTCGTTACGAAATCAATACAGAAATAAGCATGACTCTGCTACATTCTTCGTTCTGTTTATCCACTATCCCACATCCCAATGAAAACCGTTTACCTAAGCCTCGTATTAGGCTTACTTTTCGCATGTTACCCCAATCAATCGAGTCACGCACAAGACAAACCTAGCACCGAAGTTGCCAAAAGCTTCCTTGATTTCTATTTCAAAGGCCAGGGCAAAGGCGTTGTAGTCGCAGATATGCAAGTGTGTGCAGACGTGGTAAACGCAGCTTGCGTTGACCCGGTTGATCCATCGTTGCTGCTGGTTGGCATGAAATACAAAATCTGGATGGCATTTGTGGTGCCCGAAGGTGACGAAGTCGACTCACTCTCACTTCAATTCAGCAAGGATAGCGAAACCAAATTTTCTCGCGACCTCTCAGTAAAAGGATCCATCAGATACCGCACCTGGCGTAGCTTCAATCCTACCGCACCTGGCATATGGACCGTTTCTGTGCTAGATAATCGCGAAGTAGAGCTCGAAGAACTCGGCAAACTTTCGCTTGTTGTGAGTGAATAACGCAGGGTGATCCGCTTTCGAAAAAAGGCTCTTGCCGGCAACTTTATTGTTGCCGGCAAGAGCCTTTTTCATTTCCCCCCTTTCACATAAGTGCAACTGGCTGTAAAATGGTCGTATAAATCGGCGCACCACCTGCAAGTCACCCGACACAACAGAGCTGACACACACCCAATGAGCATTGACCAACAACTCCTGTATCTATTCAGCGGCCTGGGCGCCGTGAATGGCTTGTTGTTGGGCGGTTACTTCTTGCTCGTCAAAAAGTCACGCCGGTTGTCCGACTATTTTCTGGGCGGCCTGTTGTTGATGTTGAGTGTAAGAATCCTCAAGTCGGTGTTCCTTCACTTCAACCCGGGTCTGTTCCAGTTATTCATACAGGTAGGATTGGCTGCCTGCCTTCTGATCGGCCCTTTTCTCTATCTGTATGTGATCAGTGCAACCCAAAAGTCGCAGAACCTCAAGCAGCGCTGGTGGCTGTACCTCGTCCCCTTTTTGCTTTTTATTGGATGGCTGGCGTACAACCATCCCCACGATGGCCCACCCTATAGCTGGAATCCGTACGTGCCCACCATCTACAATATCTGGCTTCTCTGTATTCTCGCTGCAGGATTTCAGATGCGTGGCGTGCTTCGCCGGCTGCTGCAAAAGGAAAAGTCTATTTCTACAGAGGAATCCTGGTTGCTCAATGTGTACTTCGGCGTATTCCTGATTTACATAGGGTATGCCACCGCATCTTACACCTCTTACCTCGCCGGAGCCCTTTCCTTTTCTTTTATCATTTACATATCGCTGCTGCTCCTTTTCTATCAGCATAACCTGAAACCTATTGCCAAAGACCCGCCCATCAAATACAGCAACTCTACGCTACAAGCTGAAGAAGCGGCGACACTCATGCAACAGCTCGACGCATTGATGACCGAGCACCAGTATTATCTAGACCCCAAGCTGACCATTGCCGGCCTTAGCAAACAAATTGGCATTCCCGGCAAAGAGCTTTCACAGGCCATCAACCAGAGTCGGGGGTACAACTACTCACAGTACATTGCAACCCTTCGGGTCGCAGAAGCCAAGCGTCTGCTTCATTCCCCCAAACACCAACACTATAAAATTGCAGCCATCGCTTTCGAAAGCGGGTTCAATAGCCTCTCTTCATTCAACGCAGCGTTTAAACAAATAGCCGGCACAACGGCCAATACGTATCGCAAACAGGCTTAAATCGAAAAAGAACACTGCCAATATCAGGATTCTGGTAAAGTTGGAGACTTTTTAACCGTATCTATTCGGCATCCACTGCTCAAGGGCAGGGTTTTCTAAACGTTTGAAGGTTAAAATTGAATTAGCGATGCGTAAATATCTTTTCCTCGCCCTCCTTATTGTTTACCCGGTGACCGTTGCAGCCCAGGGTACTGAAGAAGATCAAATCCGGGAAGCCATCGGCAAATACGATGTAGGCACCGCGTACAATCATGCTGACATGGTACTCGAGGCGTTCATGCCTGGCGCCGACATGTTTCTTGAAAACAGAGACCAGGAGCTCTGGATCATGAAAATCGAGGACTACGCCGGCCGCATTGCCAACCAGGAAGCCGGCAAGTTCAACGGACGCCTCACCAACACCCTGGCTATCGATCGTTTTGGCAACATCGCCACTGCAAAGCTCGAAGTGATCATTCCAACGATGGGCCGGCGCTTTATCGACATGCTGCTCCTGAAGAAACTGGATGATGGTTGGAAAATCATCAGCAAAACGGCCACCAGCGAACCGAGCCCACGCACGGGAAAAAAGGTGCTCATGGTCGTATCCAGCGCAACACAGCAAGGAGACTCAGCACTGCCGGCCGGCAACAGCTTTGCTGAACTGGTGATTGCCTACGATGAATACTACAAAGCAGGCTACCACATCGACGTCGTGAGTCCGAAAGGCGGTAAGGTCCCGTTGGCGTATGTAAATCCGGCTGACAGTCTTGAAAGTCAATATCTGTACAATGCCGATTTCATGTATGCCATGGCCAACACAAAGACGCCGGCAGAAATCAACCCCGATGCATACCAGATTGTGCAGTTCACAGGCGGCAGCGCACCCATTTTCGATATCCCCCAGCACCAGGCCCTGCAAAACATCGCCATGCATATCTACGAAAAGAACAACGGGGTGATAGCAGCGGTTTGCCACGGCACAGCTGCATTGGTAAATCTCAAAACCAGTAATGGCAACTACCTGGTGGCAGGAAAACAGGTGAACGGCGTGCCCGACATCCTGGAGCGCAAAGACCTGCCGCACTACAAGCAGTACCCGTTTATCATTGAAGACCTGCTCGTTGAGCGCGGCGGCATTTTCAGGCACGCCGAAATCGCAACGCCCCACATGGAGGTAGATGGCCGGCTGGTCACCGGACAAAACTCGTTATCCTCAGCCATGGTCACCCGCAAAAGCATCGAGATCAGCCAGAGGAAAGAAAACGAAGACTCATAGGCAAGCAGTACCAACATGCACCATAAGCCCGATGCCGTTTATCCTGCATCGGGCTTTGTTATGTCAGACACATTTGTGAGAACAGGGTTAATACCTGCTTTTTACAAAATAAATCTGAACCCGAATGGAATGACGAGACGTAGCACCTATATCCATAATCAGCAGGTGCGCCATGCTTACCACGCAATCGTCAACATCGCAATCAGGTTTTGCGCGAAGAATCAAATTGCTTGGGGTATATGGCACGGTGTTGCGCATCTTGATGAGCTATGGACTACTCAAACTGGCCGGTTATATTCGGGGCCCTGAATGGGTGAACCAACGCCGGCACGCCCTGCACAGAAAAAATGCCCGCCGCGTCGAGCGCATGATTCTCGGGCTAAAAGGACTGTTTATCAAAGTCGGCCAGCTCATCAGTATCCTGACCAACTTTTTGCCCGAAGACTTCAGGATTGGACTGGAAGGCCTCCAAGACCGCATCCCTGCCCGTCCTACAGCAGAAATCCAGCAGCGCATTG
The DNA here is from genome assembly GCA_039111535.1 of Bacteroidota bacterium. Classification (NCBI taxonomy): domain Bacteria; kingdom Pseudomonadati; phylum Bacteroidota; species Bacteroidota bacterium. The sequence goes on from JBCCIM010000214.1 coordinate 5,653, forward strand.
AAACAGAACTCGGTGCCCCCCTTGCCACACTGTTCAAAGCGTTTGACCCAGAGGCTGTGGCAAGCGCATCCCTCGCCCAGGTCCACCGCGCTACCCTGCACGACGGCCGGCACGTCGCTGTAAAAGTGCAGCACCTCGACATCGAGAAAACGGCGCGCATGGATCTCAAAACCATCCGTAACCTGTTTGGACTCGTGGGTACATTCTTGCGCGTGAAGGGCCTGACCACGCAGTATGAACAGCTGTCTGATATGATATTGGACGAACTGGACTTCACCAAAGAAGCTTTGCACATCCAGCGTATCGCAGAAAACCTTAAAGATCACCCCGGCGTTGCGTTTCCCGTTGTTGTGAATGACCACAGCAGCCAGCGCGTCTTGACAACGGAGTTTATTGACGCCATTAAAATCTCCAACACGGAAGCCCTGACAGCGCAGGGCATAGACCGCGAAGCGTTGGCACAACGCGTGGTAGAGGCGTACTGCCAGATGGTGTTTGAAGATGGCTTTTACCACGCAGACCCGCATCCGGGTAACATTTTTGTGCGACCAGACGGCACCATTGTATTTATTGATTTTGGCGCCGTTGCCACCCTGTCGCCGGCGATGAAATCGGGCATCCCGCAGATGCTGATGGGTGTGATCCAACAAAACCCTGAACGCATCAAAAAGGCGATTAGCCAGATGGGCTTTGTGGCCTACAACCAGGATGACGAGACAGTGGACAACCTGATTGCCTCGATGTACGACCGGTTTATCGAGGACCTTGACCTTAGCGAAATCCAGCTTAACAACATCAATGCAAAGTCTACGATGGATGCGAAGCTGGATATGTGGTCGGACATGCGCCGGCTCAATATTTCCATACGCGACCTGATGAGTACTTTCCAGGTGCCCAAAGACTGGATCCTGCTCGACCGCACCATTTTGCTCATCCTCGGGCTCTGCACCCACCTGCACCCTGAAATGAACCCGATGCAAATCCTCCAACCGTACCTTGAACGAACTGTGCTCGGACCAGACGGGGACTGGAAAACATTCCTGAGCGATGCCGTAAAGGACGTAGCAAAATCAGCAATTTCGATCCCCAATGAAATGCAACGTTTGCTGGCGCGCGCAAACCGGGGTGAGTTGGAAGTACAGATCACCGGTTTACAGAAAAGCACCAATCTTCTGTATGCGCTCGGCCACCAGTTCTTGTTTGGCTTGCTGGCCCTGGGCTCAGCAGTGATGGCTTATACAGCCCGCGTGGATGGTGATGAAACAGTGACCCTGGTAGCTGGCATCGCCGGCGGCCTGTTCCTGTTGCTTACGTTCAACTCTATTTTGAAAGCACGGCGATGGCGCAAGCGTTAGCCCTTGCGGCAAAACTTGAGAAATGCGCGCTTCTTACGCCGGCTTTTGTCGATGTCTTTGTAGAATTGTGCGATGTACTGACGCGCTTGCTTGCGGTATCGGTTACTGGTGACATCGAGCCCATCCACTAACGCTTCGATCTCTTCGCGATGGGCATTAAACTGATCAAAATGGGGCTGGAGGTCTTCGATGGGCCGGCAATACCCACGGTAGCGGCGTTCCCGCACGGTTTCAAGTCGCAGATTGGGTGCCGGCGTTGCATACGGCGCATTCACCAGGCCCGACCAATCAAAATCATAAGGCACCGGGATGACTTTTTCTTTACCCGGTACATCCACCAGCCGAATGTTATGCTGCGCCGTTACCGACCAGTCGGTATTGCCAATCAGGTACTGAAAAATCGACAACACCGTTATCTGCGCTGCATCCGTACTGTCCTGGTGAAATAACGGCACCTTTGAGATGACACCGCCATTCCGGGTAGCCATGTCATCGTCGTCTTCTATCAGAAAGCCGTAGCGCGTTATAGGCTTGCGCGATAATGTCGAGTCGACATAGGTAACTTCTGCCAACCGCACCTTGAAGCTAAACGGCGTGACAACGTTGTAGATTTGATAGGCGAGGTATTCAAGAATCACCCGGTCATTGTAAGCTTGCTCCCAATCCTGGCAGTGCGTAACCAGTTTCACCTTGTCGAGACCTTCAAACAGCGACCCCGCAACCGCCTTTTTCTTAAAATTCAGGCGAAGGGGTGGGAAATTGCAGTGTTTTTCGTTTTTCCGAAAATTCCCACGCACCCGCAACTGGATGTCTGTTGTAAATGCCGAAGACCGTGCATTAGCTGCATCCGCATCATCAGTATAGACCAGGGTGCCAGCATGTTCTGCCGGCGATTCACCCCGATCTGCAAGCAAGACATCGAGGTTGGCTGTTATGGTGATGTTGATCAGCTGCTGCTCAGCAAAGATGGGCAACGACTCATTTACCTGTGCTTGCCGAGCTAAAACAGGTACGCACGTCCAGGACGCACATGCCAAAAGCAGACACATCCGCATATAAAACGCTTGTCCGGAGATACAGCGCATGGCAAAATTAGCCAGATGGTGAGGATAAATGGCAGGGTATTCAGCAAAACAAATGCACTAAAGAATAGACGTATATTCTACAAAAAGGGTGCTTAAATCACAGCATTTTCCCAAAAGCTGGTATGTAATCACGCCCAGAATTAATATAATAGACGTGATACTCACAGCCGGCGTCCTACATTTCGAGGGTGCGCAACCCACCTCTGAGTAATCCGTAACCCCCTTTGATTTTATCACCAACCCATTAAAACCATGCGTAGCAAAGGTACTCTCGCCTTGCTGATTATTCTTCTGCTCGTCGGACTTGGCGGATGTGCAGGCTGCAGCACCTACAACGGACTTGTTGCACAAGATGAAAACGTAGAACGTGTTTGGGGCGATGTGGAGACGCAATACCAGCGTCGGGCAGACCTTATCCCGAATCTCGTAAACACCGTAAAAGGCGCGGCAGAATTTGAGCGTGAAACGCTGGAATCCGTCACCAATGCGCGGGCTAACGCAACGTCGATTAACCTTACTGCTGATGACCTGAACGACCCTGCCAAAATGCAGGCTTTTCAGCAGGCACAGTCTCAACTTACTGGCGCCTTGAGCCGGCTGCTCGCTGTAGCGGAGAATTATCCGCAATTGCAGGCAACCCAGGCTTTCCGGGATTTACAGGTACAGTTGGAAGGAACGGAGAACCGCATCACAGTTGCACGACGCGACTACAACGGTGCCGTCCAGACGTACAATACCAACGTGCGCCGATTCCCGACAAACATGATAGCCGGCATGTTCGGCTTTGATCGCCGGGCATCGTTTGAAGCAGACCCGGGTTCCGATCAGGCACCTACGGTTGAATTCTAGCCTGACACGTACACAGGCTACTCTCTTTGTAACAGACCCGCGCCAGGCATGGCGCCGGCGCGGGTCTACACCTGCTTGCCCCAAAACACGTTGAATACGCTCCGCTTAAGTCTTCTTGTCCTCTGCCTGGTGTTCTTCGCGCCAGGTCGACTGCTAGCGCAGGGCTTTGACGTCATCGAGCCTACGGGGCAATGGGTTACTGATCTGGGCGGCATGCTCAGCGCTTCGGAAGAGCGCTGGTTGAGCCAAAAACTCGATACATACGAAGATACCACCTCTACACAAATTGTCATCGTAACCCTGCCCAGTCTCAACGGTGTGCCGGCTGCTGAATACGCGACGGCGCTTGGGCGTAAATGGGCCGTAGGGCAACAAGGTCAGAACAACGGCATCGTAATCCTTGCTTCCAGTCAGGATAGAAAAATATTCATTGCTTCAGGCTATGGGCTGGAAGGGGCAATACCTGATGCTATTGCAAGCCGCATCATTCAGAACATCATGGTCCCGAATTTCAGGCAGGGACAGTTTTATAATGGATTTGACAGCGCTGTCGATGCACTCGTCGCAGCAGCACGGGGTGAGTTTAGTGCATCCCCCCAACGTGCCACTGAACAGCTCGATCCAGAAACCATCTTTATGCTGATTATGCTGGCCCTTTTCCTGTTTTCCATGTTCTCAAAAGGCGGAGGAAAAAGCGGCGGCAAACGATACAGAAGCCGGCGTGGCGACTTCCCGGTAATTCTTTGGGGACCTTCTTTTGGCGGCGGCAGCGGTGGCGGTGGATTTGGCGGCTTCGGCGGTGGAGGATTTGGTGGCGGCGGATTTGGCGGCTTCGGCGGTGGTGGTGGCAGCTTTGGCGGCGGCGGTGCCGGCGGCGGCTGGTAACACAGGTCTTAATATCCCATCACGGAAGGCAATTCCCTTAATTGTTTGGAATTAAAAAACTTAACGCCTGCCCGTTTGTTAAAACTTCTCTCCAAAAGTAATATTTCCTTGTTATATTATGGATCGCTTAGCTGCACTGCTGGCCTTTTATGAAGAAGACCCTGACGATGCGTTTACGCGGTTTGCCATTGCCAGTGAATATCTCAAAAGAGACAATAAAGAAACGGCACTAACGTTTTTTGAACAGCTGGTCCGGGATAAACCCGCCTATGTGGGTACCTATTATCATCTTGGAAAATTGCTGGAATCACTGGATCGCACGGCCGACGCAATACGCACGTATAAAACGGGTATTCTGAAAGCAAGCGAGTTGCAAGACCTTCATGCGCGTGCAGAACTGCAAGACGCATTGCTAAACGCACAGGGCATTGGATTTGACGACGCGTAGTGCCCTCACAATAACCACTGCCGGCTTTACTGAATAACCTGAATATTATCATGATTGCGCAACGCAGCCTTTTATGCCTCGGTTTTCTTTTCTTCCTGGCTGTTAATATTTGCGCTGTAGATGTTAGCCTTGCCCAAGAGGCAACGCGCTATACAGTGAAAAAAGGCGATACCCTCTACAGTATCGCCCGAACACACGGCCTTACCGTGTCTGACGTTAAAAACCTCAACAGCCTTGACGGCAATACCATTTATGTAGGCCAGGAGCTTGTTGTTAGCACGGCTGCTGCGCAACCCCAGGCACCGCTTCCAACCCTTCCTGACCCTGTTTTTCAGCCGGCCAGCGACCCAGTCATCCCCCGAGAGGTGATGGATGCAGAAGAAAAAC
>JBCCIM010000215.1 GCA_039111535.1 Bacteroidota bacterium
AAACATCAAAACTGGTAGCTAAACGCATTTCTACTCAACCATTTTTCATGGCTTGAACTTCAAGGCGAATTTCCTGTGCAGTCTGCTTAATTTCCTGCATGGCTTTGCGAATGCGCGTACCGGCTGCTTTGTTGCCTTTTTCGTAGAAAGCTGTGAAATCAGCTTCGAGGCCACTTACAAAATCAACCAGGTCTGCATAGCGTTTGCTATCTGCCATTTTTTCCTCCTATCTAAATAATTAGGGTGAAGTGAGTCACTTTATGCTCAAACTAACACCGAGGCACTGACAACCCGTTGTCATTACACTGCCAAAAAACAGTAATTCTGACCTTAAAAACGGCTTAACGGTGCTTAAATCGGTGTTTACGTCGTTTTAAGCAAGGACACACACTACTGCCAACTACACCCTGAGATCCCAAAAAGGGCACTTTTTGTACAAAAAAGCTGATTATGAACAAAAATTAATCAGAAAGTAACCGCTTGTTAAAAACATACCCCTTGTAATTTACCCTAAAAAGCATACTGAACAGGGCAGGTATGAACACAAGCGTGATTATCGTTCCAAACAAAAGCCCAACCATAATACTCACAGCCATCCCCTCCCACATCTCACCTCCACTCAGATACAGCGGCACCAAGCCGAGCACCGTTGTAAAGGTGGCGAGCAGAATAGGTCGAAACCGCTGGAGACAAGCACCAATAACGGCATCCTGGTCTTTGCGCTTGAGTGTCTTTTGTTCGATTTCTATACGGTCTATCAATACAATTGCATTATTGATGACAATGCCGGCCAGCGAGATCACCCCCAGAAATGGCATAAAGCCAAACGGCTCGCGAAAAACCAGCAGTCCGATAACTACCCCGATCACAGCAAGCGGAATCGTTAGAACAACCATTGTCATTTTCCTGAACGAATTGAACTGGATAATGAGGAGCAAAACAATGATAAACCCTGACAGCGGCAAATATTTAATAACTGCCCCCATGTTCTCTGCTGTATTCTCTGCATCACCGCCAAATTTGTAGCTATAACCTGCCGGCCAGTCTTGCGCTTGCGCTGCGATCCATGGGGTAAGAGAAGCAGTAATGGCTGAAGCATTCCCCGACGCGGTCAACTCACTGGACACGTTTACTGTGCGTACAAGGTCCGTTCGCTTGATTTTGGAGTACTGCCATTCAGGAATGATATTCGCCACTTGCAATAACGGAACACTCCGTCCTGTTGACTGCGCAAATACGTTGTGCGATGCCAGCGAAGCAAGGTTCTGCTGCTGGCTTGCATCACTTCGCATCATGATCGGGATGGTTTTATCATTCTCCCGGTATTCACCCGTTTTAAAGCCATCTAGGACTGTCTGCAAAGAAGTGGCTATATCCTGACTTGATACGCCGGCGTTTTGTGCCCGCGCCTGATCTACTGCAATTACAAATTTCTTACTTTTTGGCCCCCAGTCATCCTTCACGTTCTTTGTACCGGCAAGGCTTGACAAGTGCAGCTTTACCGACTCAGCAATACTGGCAAGCTGATCAGGGTTTGCGCCCGAGATCTTCACTTCAATCGGCACACCTCCCCCACCCGCACCTAGCGGACCAACTTTGATGTCGGCATCTGGGAACGCTTCAAAGCAAAAGGCATCAAGCTCTGCTATGGCAGCATTGTTATAAGAGAACGAGGAGGTGTTAAGCAGCATATGGGCGTATGAGGAGTTGGCCTCGTCCGCTGAGTAACCCATGTCGTATGATGCCGGTCCTTCACCCACATATGCAGACCAGTCTGTTATCCCGTTCTCCCGGCCGTCTCCAACGAGCATTTCTTCGCGTATATAGTGCTCAATGCCCTCAATAATATCCGAGGTGCGTTCAATCCGGGTACCCAGCGGCAGGTTAATGTCCACGGTAATGAGGTTACGATCACTATCCGGAAAAAACACAAAAGGTACTCGGGTGAACCCTACAAGCGACAGCATAAAGAGTACAAGGATACCAACAACAACAAGGCCCTTGCGCTGGAGCGCCCACAAAATCAAATCTTTATAGAGGCCTTTAAGCTTAAAAATAATGCGGTCTACAATGCTCGGCTTTTTCTCTCCCTTTTTTCCGATTTTCAGGAAGAGATAGCAGAACATGGTAATGACCGTAAGCGCAATCAGCCAAGATGAAATCAGCGCAAGCGAGATCACTACGAAGATGGGGCCAACAATATCGCCCATTGTAGACTCAGCAAGATAAAATGCCAGGAATGCTGCGGAGGTGGTTAGGGTTGAAATAAGGAGCGGCGTAAACAATTCGCTACAAGACTCAATGGCAGCCTGCTTGGCCGGCATGCCTTCTTCCATCTTCACCATCACCGATTCAGCAACTACAATGGCATTGTCAACCATCATGCCCAATGCCATGATCAGGGCCGCCAGGGTAACCTGGTTAAGCCCTACATTCAGCATCCCCATAAGCATCAATGTCATGATGGTTACGATCGGGATCAAGCTTGCAATCACCAGCCCGGTTCGAAAGCCCAGGAAGATTAGCATAACAAGCAACACAATCGTAATGGACTGGATGAGGTTGCCTATGAAGTCGCTAATTTTGACATCGATATAGGTGTCCATGGAAGAGATGCGGCGCAGTTCGAGGCCAACGGGAAGCGCCCCCTGCCACTTGCGCACAACCTCATCCACTTCTGTACCGAGCCCAATGATGTTTGCGCCTTGCTTCAGGTTTACATGGAAAGTAATGGCATCCTGCCCATCAACACGCACACGCTGCGTTGGCGGGTCGATATAGCCCTGGGTTACAGACGTGATATCCTCGAGATAAAGTAACTGTCCCTGCGACCCTACGGGGATCAGCATTTTCTGGATATCTTGTAGGTTGTTAAAATTCCCTGTAGGCTCAAGAATAATGCGTTCATTCTCGAGGTTAACCTCTCCCCCTGAACTGAGTATATTGGTTGCCCCAATGCTCTGCTGTAATCGGTTGGCCGTTAAGCCGTACTCTGCCAGACGGGAATTGTCAAATTCCACAAATACCCGTTCTTCTTGCACCCCTCCCAGTTCTACCTTTGCTGCGTCGTCGAGCTTGATAAAATCGTCCTTTATTCGGTCCGCATAGGTTTTCATGTCAGCATAAGAAAACCCGTCGCTGGTCATTCCTACCACGATGCCGTATACATCCCCGATCCCGTCATCATTCAGATTCGGATTCACACCATCCGGCAACTCTTTCATACTCGACAGTTTTCGCCGGAGTCGGTCCCAGACGCTTTGCAGCTCACCCGGCGCCACCTCGTCTTTGAGCACAACAGAAACGACTGACAAGCCCGTCCGAGAGGTGCTATTGAGTTCTTTGAGTTCAGGCAACTCCTGGGCTATTTTCTCGATTTTATCCGTAACCAGAAGTTCTACGCGTTCAGGACTCGCACCGGGAAATGAAGACACTACCGTAGCCACCCGCACTGTATAGGGCGGCATACTGTCTCGGGCAAGCGACTGGTACAAAACCAGCCCCATAACGAGTATTGTGCCGAGCACCATGAAGGTGATCCTGTTGTTGTCTATAGAAAACTGTGCAAGATTCATGGAATCACAAAGGGATGAGGGTGGGTTACTGCAAGCGTACTGCCTGCCCGTTCAACAAGGTTTGTAGCCCGGCCGTAGCTATTTTTTGTCCGGCTGATAATCCGGCAAGGACTTCAAAGCCTTCTTCGGTAAGCGAACCAATCTGCACAGGTTGTTTCTTGACAACAGCGCCGGCACTTCCTTGCTCTTCTACTAAAAACACAAACCGCCCGCTACCATCCTCGCCAACGGCCTTCGCTGGTACAACCAGCACGCCACTGTTTGCACTGGCATCCGCAAAGTCAAACGTTACGTTGGCCGACATACCCGAGCGTATTTCGGCACTTGGGTTCAATACTTCGATTCGCACAGGATATGTCGCATTGTTAGGGTCAATCGATGGTGATACTTCAGAAACACGGCCCTCAAATGACTGCCCAGCCAGCGAACTAAAAGCCAGGTCTACTTTTGCCCCACTGCGAACCTGGTTAATGACACTCTCTGGCAGGCCAAGCGAGATCTCCATGTCAGCCCCGGCATTCAGCACAGCAACCGTTTGGCCGGCCCCCACATTCTCATCTACTTCAGCATTTACAGAAGCAATTGTACCCGTTTCAGGTGCATAGATGTATCCATACCGCACCTGTTCTTTTTGGATGTCGACGCTGCGCAACGCAGACTGATGGCTCGCCTCGGCAGTTTTGAACGAGTTCTTCGCATTCTCAAAGTCACTTAAAGAGGCACTGCCTTTTTCGTACAGCGAACGAATCCTGTCCAGGTTCAACTTGGCCGTATTCATCTGGGAAGCAGCGCTATTCAGAGACGACAATGACTGCTCATACGCAAGCCGCGATTGAACGTTATCCAACCGGGCAAGCAGTTGGCCTTTTTCGACACGCTGGCCCAATTGCATATCAAAGCGCGTAACAATGCCACCTGAGCGGAAGCTGAGGTTAACAATTTTGTCGGTTTCAGCGGTCCCACTAAAGGTTCGGGTTTCTGAACCTCCCAGAAATCCAACTTCTTCATGGACGACAACGCGCAGTTGTTTTTCTTCAACCGCTTCAGCACCACCACAGCCAGTACACAGCAGCATGGCAATGACGCTTATCATCACACCTGGTTTTTCCATTTTGATCAACATCGGCGGGGTTGGGTTTTTGAGGGCACAATGACGCCATGAGCGCCTGGTGCGTTATTGGTTGTTTTGCAGGAAATAGTCGTTGAACCGCTGCAAAAAAGCTTCATTTTCAGCCTCGGTATGCAACAAGAAAAAGTACCCGATATAGCGCTCCAGAATAAGCGAGGCAAGCAGGTAGCGATAGTTCGCCGTTGCACTTGCAAGTTGGGCCTGCAAATAGTTTGTCTGTGAATCGAGTAGCTGCACAATATTTACAGCGCCGTTGGTGTAGGCAGACTGCATAAGATCCAGGCTTTCACGCGCGGCTGCTTCAGAGACTGCTGACAGTTCGATGTTGGCAATCTGATTGGCCATATCGAGCACAGCATCTTGCACGTTTTTCTCAATAGACAGCTCTGTATTTGCCCGGTTCAGGTTTAGTTGCTCTTTTTGAATAAGGGCCGTCTGTCGATTGATGTTGCGCTGGTTGCGATCTATGAGTGGGATAGAAACACTGATGCCCACGCTGTAATTATCATCCAAAGCAAACTCGGGGGGTGGCACACCGGCTCCCCACTGGTCGAAGGTCCGATTGTACTGCGCCTGGGCTGCAACAGTTGGCAAGAAGCGCCGGCTGCCATTAAGCAATATGTTGCGCCGTGTTGCCTCAAGGCTGTAGTCGATCTCGCGAAGCTCCGGCGCATTCTTGAGGGCCTCTTCTACGAGGAAGTCTACAAACACCTTTTTCTGCACCGGATCATCAATCGTTTGGCGCAGGAGCTCGTAGTTGTACCGCTCAAATACGCCGGCACTGATCTTGGCATCTTCAATATCAATTTCCCGGTCAATTGGATCATTCAGCAGTTGATTAATGCTAAAGAACGATTGTTCGAGTAAGTTGACTGCTTCAACGAGCGCCTGCATGTCTTGCGCCATGGCACTCCGCAAACGCAGCACATCTGAAAGCCCTGCCTGGCCGGCCTCCAGGTTTTGCTCGGCAATCTTCAGATTTCGCTTGGTAAGGTTAAGATTCTCGCTTCTAATTTGAAGGTTAGACTTCTGCACCAGTGCATTGAAATATGCATTGGCAGCATTAAGCACGAGGTCAAGTTCTGTGACGTCATAAACTGCCTGTTCAGCTTTCAGCAGGCTTTTCTGAATATCGATATTGGCATTGGCACCATCGGAGAAAATGGTCTGGGAAAGCGTGATATTGCCGGCTGTCTGGTACTCGGGGTTTCCGCCATTCGATGCGGTAGCCGTTTCTTCGTCCAGATAAGACCCCGTCAGGCTTGAGGTTAGCGAAGGGAGATAATTACTCTTTGCAAGGCTCACATCTTGGCTGGAAAGGGCCACGTTTCGCTCGGAAAGCTTTAAGACCAGGTTATCATTCAATACACCATTTATCACACCCAGCACAGAATACGTTTCTTCCGAGATCACATTCCGGAAATCTCCTACGAAGTCAAAAGAAGCGATCTGGCTATACTTCAGCGACACCCCGACTTTCTCTGCTGTGTTGAAGTTGATAGTGAGCGCTTCTGCGACGTCGATGTAAAGAGGCAGGTCAGCCAGGTTTTGGCCACTCACTACAGCTTCCACACTCAATGCAAGGCGCCTAAAGAACTGGCCCAGCGTTTCTTCTGCCTGGCTGGTCGCCATCAAACCCGACACAACATCTTCTTTCGAGGTTGATGTAAACGATGGAATGGCGCGTTCAAACAGCGTATCAGCAAGCGCGATGATTTCTGCTTCCTCAAGCAAAAAACCTTCAGCAAGATACACTGCATCAATGGAATCATAATAAGGCGTCAGGCTGGCCGGAGAGGCGTAAGAGATGAACTCATACGTGGCATTCATCGGTGCAAACACTTCATCAAAAACAGTCTGCAAGGTGGGTTGCATGGTCTGTAGACTCGCTTCCATGCCGGCGTCTAACAGCACACCTACACTTTTAAAATCATACAGTGCCTTGAAGGCTCTCAGGTCTTTCTTGTAGGATTGCGATGCAATGAGATAGGTAAAATTGTCGATGCCAGAGGTCTCTCCCGTTGCCGGAATGTCCACGAGGTCAATATTAACCGCACCAAAAAGAATTGTAGGTTTTTTATGCTCCGCCTGGCTTGAAATCACCGTGTTATTAACTTGCCCAAACGCAAGAATGATGTCCGTTTCTCCATCAATGAGTTGTGCATAATTCGCTTCTGCTTTTGCTATATCTAGATCACTGAAGAGCGTGGTCTCATCAGAAAACCTGATGATAGCATCTTCACCAACCACAGCAGTGATTTCTTGCCGCAGAGAATCGAGCATGTACGCCAACTCAGGCGTTCGGGCATCGAGCAAAAAACCAATGTCGTAGGTATCTTTTTGCCCGGTAGATTGCCCCGCTACTGGCACTACAAACAGGCATGTGGACGACAAAAAAAACAGGCTTAACGCGAGGAGGGATTTCATTTGCAACATGTCATCTGAGCGAAGCGAGAAAATAGGCAATCCGCAGACGGCAATCCACACCAGGGGCCTATCCGATTGCGCTAAGCTGACATTTCTACAAATTTATCCCCTAATCCAAATCCACACACCATCTAAACATCTTCTTAACATGTTTGGACGAACTTATGATGCAAGGGCGCCTTTTCGATAGATTGACTTTACAGAGAGGGCTATGCACATAACTACCCATTCGTTCTCATTTCTTTTACTCCTATTCATAACTGGTTTACTTGCAGCGTGTGACACCGGACTATCGTCTGATACTGAAATCACAGATTCTGATGCTGTAGATGCCATGTTTAATGGCCGGATCAACCTCAACGAGCTTGACAACTATGCCGCGCAAGACGTACCCAACTACGTTGACCGTGACAACACCGAGCGTAATTCAATCAATAACGTCACGGCTACCCTGGGGCGTGTATTGTTTTACGACACGATGCTCTCATCGGATCAGACCATTTCATGCGCCAGTTGCCACAAGCAAAGCAACGCGTTTGGCGATCCTGCACCATTGAGCGAAGGCGTCAATGGCACAACCGGCCGGCATTCCATGCGGCTAATTAACGCCCGGTTTGCCGATGAAGAAAATTTCTTCTGGGATGAGCGCGCGCAAAACCTGGAAGCCCAGACAACCCTGCCCATTCGAGATCACATAGAAATGGGTTTCAGTGGTGCCCAGGGCGCGCCCGACTTTAACGACTTAATCGCGAGGATTGAAGCACAAACCTATTATAACGAGTTGTTTAGTGCTGCATTTGGTGACCCAGAAGTGACCGAGACCAGAATGCAAAATGCGCTTGCACAGTTTGTCCGAAGCATTCAGTCGTTCGACAGCAAATTTGATATTGGCCGCGCCCAGGTCAATAACAATGGGCAGGACTTCCCAAATTTCACAGCCCTGGAAAATCGTGGCAAGGCACTATTCCTCAACAATACGCAGTTTCAGGACGGCACGGGGAATCGCGTTGGCGGCGGCCTGGGGTGTGGTTCTTGCCACCGGGCACCTACTTTTGACATCACCCCAAACTCTGACAACAATGGCTTTATTGAGCTTGCGACAGGCAATGGCGCCGACCTGACGGTGACACGCTCCCCTTCTCTTCGGGATTTATTTAATCCTGCGGGCGAATTGAACAGCCCATTGATGCACACGGGATCGCTTACAACGATGGACCAGGTGCTGGATCACTACAACAGCATTCAAGAAGCCGGCAACAACCAGTTAGACAGGCGGCTGTCACGCGGGAATGGCAATCAGTTAAACCTCACGGCGGCTGAACGTGAAGCTGTTATCGCTTTCCTCAAGACACTCTCCGGCACAGCCGTGTATGAGGATGCACGATGGAGCGACCCGTTTTAACTCCCCGGTGCTTTTATTTTTTGAACCTGTGCAATGACGTGCAGTCCGAGTAGTGTTTTTGCAGAAAGGGGTTTAAACAAACCTTGCATTTCTTCTAGCAAGCGCTCCCTGGAGAATTCCTGCAAATGCCATTCACTCAGGCCCTCTTCGATGCCTGGCAGCAACAGTCTGAAAAGCCCTGTTGCTGTCAGCATTTTTTTGATGACCAATTTGGGCCGTTCGTAAGGCACCGTAAGTACGATGCGGGTTGCCGGCGTAGCAATTTTGTAGATTTGCTGGAGTACGGCGCGGGGCTCCTGGACATGCTCAAGCATTTCGGAGCAAATGATAACGGAAAACTCCCCTTGCTCAAACGGCAGAGGCTCTTCTCCGTTGCCCCGTACAAAAGTAGCTTCCCTGCCTGCTTCAGCAAACGACTTTGTGGCTGCATCCAACGCCTTGCGCGAAATATCGAACCCTACGATACGACCAGCCTCGGGCAATGCCAGCAAAAGGTTACCTGCCTCACACCCAATTTCAAGTACAGTATCTGCCAGCGTAATATCAGCCAGTCGGCGAATCGCAGCTATGCGTGCGCGCTCAACGATGCCGGCAAGGCCAAAGTATGGCGTAGGATGCTCTTCAAACATCCGGTCATTCCATTCCGCAATTTCATCCATCAAGGGTACCTGCGTCTAGAAAAGCTACGTTCAACTGTTATAGGGTCGACACAACAAACCAGGTTGTCGGATGTGTCCCTGTATTGCTGCTCAATATTCTTGTGGACACATTGTTCTGGGCAACAAACTGCATCGGATTTGCAACAACAAGAAATGCACGGCTCAAAACGGAAAGGCGTTGGTTTTGATCCATTCTCCCGGTATCAGGCACCCGGCGAGATTTCCTGTTTTAGATATGCTATCCGGTCATAGATATCAAAAGGCACGGCTTCACCTGAAGCAACAAGCGCTTCATAGAGGAGCAGCGCTGCTTTCAGTGGATTCGCCGGCGCGTCTTCCGCAACGCCATCGATAAAAGAAGCTTCAAGGAGTTCAGCAACAACAAAGGCTTTGTCTGCGTGGAGTTGACCATTTTCACTGCACAGCGCGAGTAAATCATCCGCAGGCAATGCCGCAAGGTCCCCCAGCCCCATGCCCATGGTTTCCTGAAGCGCGGTATCAACAACTGCTGCAACTTCTGTAGTTTGACCATCTTGTTTTAGCTTCAGCACGCGTGTCAGAACCTGCACAAGTTGCTGGATTTGCCTTAAGATAAAATCGCGCTGAATCATTCGCCTGTCCCCTGCCCGCTTACATTGCGTTAACTGCTTGCCATATATCCGGGTCTACGGGGACACCTTGTGCAAGGTTCTCTGCCCGGCGGGTAAGGGTACGTTCTCCCGGGAAATAAACCTGCTCGCCTTCGCCAGCCTCAACTGCATGTAAGTGATCAACAATGCTGTCCAACACGCTATCACGTAGCGCCGGCTGGGTTACGGGTGACACGGCAAGAAAAAACTGAGAAAGCCCTGTTTCGTAGAGCGGGTCTTTCGAGATCTGGTGCGTAGCATTGCCCGCAGATAATGCCGCTGCTATGGCATCCAGTACAATAGAAAGCGCAGAGCCCTTCCAAAAGCCAATCGGCAACGGGCGCCAGGTAGATTCGATTGCTGCCGGATCACGGGTAATATTGCCCAGTTGATCGAAGCCGCCAGGAACGGGCAAGGTTTTGCCTGCTTTCCGATAAGAAGCAAGCGCCCCATACGAAAACTGAGACATCGCCATATCCAGCACAATGTGCCCTTTTTCTCTCGGGATGCTTATCACCAATGGGTTATTGCCTACGCCGGCTTCGACGGCACCCCACGGTGGTAAATTGGGGTTCGTGTTGGTCCAGCAGATCCCTACACATCCTGCATTGGCCGCCTGCCAGCCATATGTACCACCGCGCATCCAGTGGTTGGTATTCCGCAGTGCCACGGCCCCAACACCATAAGAAGAGGCAAGGGTCAACGCGCGCTTCATACAGGCGTGCGCATTGAGATTACCCGGCCCCGCCTGACCATCCCACTGTTCAATGCCCGCGTGGCCGCCAACTTTAACCGGTTCA
>JBCCIM010000216.1 GCA_039111535.1 Bacteroidota bacterium
CTTTGACTTTGATGGCAGCTCGTGGACTGAGACGGAAAAGCTCACCGCATCCGATGGCGCTGTATCTGACCAATTTGGTTACTCGGTATCGCTCTCCGGGGACCGCGCACTCATCGGGGTATTGTTGGACGACGATAACGGCAGCGATTCAGGCTCCGCCTATGTCTTTGACTTTGATGGCACCTCGTGGACTGAGACGCAGAAACTCACCGCATCGGATGGCGCTGTATCTGACCAATTTGGTCGGTCGGTATCGCTCTCCGGGGACCGCGCACTCATCGGGGCAGTTCTGGATGACGATAACGGCCTCAGTTCAGGCTCCGCCTATGTCTTTGACTTTGATGGCAGCTCGTGGACTGAGACGGAAAAGCTCACCGCATCCGATGGCGCTGTATCTGACCAATTTGGTTACTCGGTATCGCTCTCCGGGGACCGCGCACTCATCGGGGCATTTGGGGATGACGATAACGGCAGCGATTCAGGCTCCGCCTATGTCTTTGGTTTTGCTTCACCGGATTCGGATGGTGACGGCTACACTGACGAAGAAGAACTGGCATGCGGCACTGATCCCAATGATGACACCAGTTTCCCGGCTGGTACCGTTTCTGGCACCGTTACTGCAGGGGGCAACATGCAGGCTGGTATCACGGTCAAAGCCCTGGATGCGGATGACCCTGCCATTGTCCTTGGCACAGCCGTTACCGATGCCTCAGGCAACTACAGCATTGCTGGTGTTGCGCAGGGAGATGTTGTGGTGATGGTCGTCGAGCCGCTCGGCTTTTCAGCCCAGGCCAACGACCTTGGCGAAGCAGTGGTGTGCAACACCACAACGGCAGATGTCGACTTTACGCTCGATGCCCTTGTGCTCACGAATGACATCCGCATGGCCAGTTATTGGAAAAACCAGCTCGACATAGCCGCCAGCGGCGGCACACCGGCTGAAGATTTTAGCACAATCATCACTGAAATAGAAGATCGCTTCACCAATGTGCATTTTAACGCACTGTTTGCAGGCGTTAATGATGTTGATGCCTGGCAGGATATCTTCAGCAAACGGCCCGGCACGGCCACCGAGCGGGCTACGGCTGAAGTGGGCGCGCTTGTGATGAACGTGATGTCGCTTAAGATCGACCAGTTTGAGGTGGTGACTGCCGATGGATTTACCGTGGCTGATGTTGTTACCCATGTTGCTACACTGCTCGAAGACGGCGATGTGAGCAACGACGCAACGGCCAAGTCACTGGCTGAGCAGGTGAACCGGGGCATGACAATAGCAGCAGGCCAGATCGGCGCGGGCAACATTGCCTACAAACGCGGAGGTCCGGGTGTTGGACCAATACTGGATGTTTCCAGCACGGCACAGGCCCTGCCCGAGTCTTTCGAATTGGAGGGCAACTATCCGAACCCGTTCAATCCGCAGACGAGCATCCGTTTTGCGATGCCTGAAGCGGCGCATGTATCGGTGTCGGTTTATGACGCCCTTGGTCGTCAGGTGGCAACGCTTATGGATGGCGTGCAAGAAGCTGGCTACCACGAAGTGAACTTCGATGCCGCCTCCCTGCCAAGTGGTACGTATCTCTACCGCCTGGTAACGCCAGCCGGTGAATTTACCAAAACGATGCTGTTGCTCAAGTAGCGCGGTTCTATCGGTTTTAAGAAGGCCGGTCTTTCCTCAATTGAGGAAGGGCCGGCTTTTTCCTTTCCATCAATAAGCAGGCGAAAGGCGCAGTTCTTCTGCTATGCGAAAGGCGAACTTCCGCTCGCTGTGCGAAAGACGTAGTTCTTCTGCTGCGCGAAAGGCGAACTTCCGCTCGCTGTGCGAAAGGCGTAGTTCTTCTGCTGCGGCGAAAGGCGAACTTCTTCTGTTGAGCGAATTCGGCGATGGTCACCAAGCACATAATTACAAACCAGCTTAGCACACAAGATTGTAGCTTCACCCACATATTTGTAGTTTAGGCGACGAGAATATCAAAGGAGCGGCTAGCGGCTTCGCTTTGCGCAGCTTTTACGAAATCAAAATTGGCCTATTTGCGGGCAAATTCAGCCACTGGAAGACTATTGTTGGTTCTGCCAGCCGGTCCGCGCGCTAACCCTCTCCTGACATCAATGCGTTACCCATCAATGCGTTACCGGACGACTGCCGCTCTCTTCGCAACCCTCTGCGTGATCGTAGGGTCAGGCTGCGCAGAAGGGCAGAGTGCCTCGCCGCCCCTGGGCCTCTGGTCCTGGAGCGCGGATGAGCCAAAAGAAGCCCTCTTCGCAGCTATCCGGCGGGTCGATGACGAATGGCAGGCAACTCTGGGTCCAGATCCCGTCATGGTGACCCATAACCGAGGTGTGATCTCAGTTGAGGGACCAGACGGGAACAGCTTCGTAGGCGAACTGACTCCCGACGATTCGGAGATCCGCGGCTATTGGTACCAGGCCTCCTCGCCCCTCGGCTACCAGGAGGTCGCGACACCCGTTGCTTTGCCCGCCGTGGCGAAAGGGCAGTGGCAGGCCGAAGTCGCTATCCAGCTCCGGTCGTTCAGGATCTTCCTGGACGTGTTCGAAGACGAGAGTGCCGGCCTCTCCGCCGTAATCCGAAATCCGGAGGCCAACAATACCCTTGGCGCCAGCCGGTTTCGGCTTGTGGCTGATGAGGAAGGTGGCTGGACGCTGGTGGCCGGCAGCGGTGACTTCGAACGACGATACGGGCTGAAGTATACTCAAGGCGGTGGACTCCTGCTCGACTACGACCGCTTCGACGAACCGATCACGCTTAGGCCGGCTACAGATACGGCGGGTTACTACAGCCGGCAAGGTCGTGGCCGGCAGGCACACCCTATGTCACTGCCCCAGCTCGACGACGGATGGATAGTCGCCGCTCCAGAAGAAGCCGGGTTTGACCCCGCTGCGTTTCAGGCGTTGACCGCTGAGCTTGCGCGTGTTGATCCGCGGAGTCAGCGACCACAGATGATCCACTCGCTGCTCGTCGCGCATGGAGGCCGGCTTGTCTACGAGGAGTATTTCTTCGGTCACGACCGCGAGACGCGGCACGACGTGCGATCCCTCGGGAAGGTCTTCGGATCGGTCATGATCGGGGCTTTGCAACAACAGGGCCACGAGATCAGTGCGGACTACCGCCCAATCCCGGACGTTCTCGGACGCGCAGGGCAACGCCTGGACGATCCACGCAAGGCCAATATCACGATCGGCCACTTACTAACGTTCACGAGCGGCCTGGACTGTGATGGAAACGCCGGCTCACCTGGGTCTGAATCCCGGATGTGGGGGCAACAGGAGGACTTCTGGCTGTTCACAGCACAACTCCCTATGATCCACGACCCTGGTGAGCGCTACGCCTACTGTTCCGGCAGCGCCAATCTCGTAGGGGCCAGTCTGAGTACGTTTGGCGGTGCACGCGTTCAGGAACTCTTCGATCAGCTGATCGCGAAACCCTTGGGTTTCGGACCCTATCATTTTACGCTGACCCCGAACGGTGAGGGATATCTGGGCGGTGGTGCCTACATGCGGCCGCGTGACATTCTGAAGATTGGCGCGGTGTATTTGGCGGGCGGCACCTGGAACGGCGAGCAGATCGTTGACGAAGACTGGGTTGAGCAATCGGTAAAGCCTCAGATCGACATCTCCCCAGAAACCACCGGAATGACCCCTGATGACTTCAGTAACAATTATTTCGGCGGGTCGCAGGCGTATATCTGGCGCGTGGATTCGGTGACGGTCGGCGAGCGGAGCTACACCTCTTATGAAGCGTCCGGCAATGGCGGTCAGCTGTTAATTGTCGTTCCCGAACTTGACCTTTCGGTTGTCTTCACCGGTGGAAACTACCGCATGGGAGGCATATGGGGGCGTTGGCGGAACGAAATCATTGGTGGACACATCATTCCTGCAATGAAAGATCTGCCATAGTCATCGTCTTTCGAGTTATCGTTGTGTGGCTTTATTGGGAGGGTCTTTTACTAACGTGGTGCATAGCTTTTCTGCAAGTGCCTCGATGGCCTCGCTTGCAGCACGGAAAGCGGGTTTAGCATCCAGACAGCCGGCGTGAATGGATTGGTTTCCCTGTACGCCATCTAATCGCCAGGAAGCAGCGATGAGTAAATCTTCCTCAGGTGTACGGCAAAGCGGGCCAGATTCGGCATCAAGTGCTTTGATGTGTAAAACAATCAAATTCAGATCCTCTTCGTCCGGTTGCGCGCTACATTCTTCAAACGCAGGCCCCCAG
Source organism: Bacteroidota bacterium (assembly GCA_039111535.1). NCBI lineage: Bacteria > Pseudomonadati > Bacteroidota > Bacteroidota bacterium. Next base: position 4,229 of record JBCCIM010000216.1, read on the forward strand.
GTTTTGTAGAAGAGTACTGGTTTGCCCGAAGCTATTTGGGCTTCTGTAAATGGTAAAGGCTGCGCATTGACAGGTGTGTTGACCAGTATTTCCTCAGTATGGCTCACGCGCATGGTGAAACGGAATACTGGTTGGAATGTCTGTTTAACAACAAGTGGTGGAGACGTTTCTTGCTTTGGAGCAGTTGCTATGAGGCCGGCGAAGGTGAGTAGCCCTATTCCGGCAGCTGTTAGGCCGGCTCGAACTCGCTTGCCCGGGCGCAATAGCCTGGAGAGTACGGACCCGGCGACCAAGCCAAGCAGTGCGCCAACCATCATGCCGCCGAGCATATCCGCAATGCCATCCCACCCCATATCCGGTTTAGGGATAAAAAGACGCACGTAAAGTATCCCCAGCGAAATGCCAGCAAAGCCGCAGGCAGACATCAGTCCTAGTATCGATAAAAAATTTCTCAAAGCTAAAGAGATAGGCTTTTAATGGGTGCGTATAGGAATATTGCACAAGGGATGGCTTGGTCCCTAAACTAGAACATTCTACGCCATTGTGCGTGTGGATTTCTTTAGTATAACATCCGGGTTGGTGAAGAGACAATGGGATCATTTTGGCGCTCATGAAGCAAAAATCAAAACGTTTTGACTTGTTGACACGCTATGTCCGGCGTCTTGTCGGACGGATTCAACAACTGCAGGGAGCGAGCCTGCGCTATTCCAGGGCGCGCCTAGCTGTTGTGCTGGTTATGACAGTTGCTTGCATTGTTCTTTTTCAGCAGGATTTGGTGACCGCTGGGTGGAGTGTGCTGGCGATGGGTATTATCTGTTTTGGTGCGTTGGCATACTACCATGGTAAGGTGTTAGAGAGCCTGCAGCGGCATCGCTACTGGAAAGAGATTAAGCAGTCTCACATGAGCCGCATGCAACTGGATTGGCCCAAGATGCCGGCGCCCCTTGATCTCACACCAGACCCCAATCACCCATTTGAGTCTGATCTAAATATGACAGGGCACCGGTCCATGCACCAGTTGATGAACACAGCACCAAGTCGGGGTGGCGGCGAACGGCTTGCGGATTGGATGCTTGAATTATCTCCAGACCCTGATTGCATAGCTGGGCGGCAATTGCTGGTGCAAGAACTCGCGCATGCTGCATTGTTTAGAGATCACCTTGTACTTGCCGGCAAACTCGTATCAGCAAACGATGAGACGCCCTGGGATGGCAATGCGTTGTTGCAATGGGTAGGCAGTGAAGATAAACCGTTCAAACTCCTGCGTGCATTGTATCTGCTGATCGGGTTTGGGGTTGTGAATATCGGCTTGGTGATGCTCAATGTGATGGGGTTTTTGCCGGCATGGTGGGCACTCACCATAAGCCTGTATGGAGCACTGTATTTATACTTTCATCGCACCTTTGGCTTTGCATCACTCGACGCGTTTAATATCGAAAGCGGACTAAAAAAATTTCGGGCAGTCTGGGCTTATCTCGAAAAGCACCATTACACAAAGATGCCCCAGACCGAAGTGCTTTGTGCGCCATTTTTGAGCCCGGGGGCTAAGCCTTCAGAGGCACTTGGTCGTATTGAGCGTATTGCTGCTTTTGTGAGCCTGCAAATGGCTGCCGGTGGATTCATGGTGCTTGTCCTGAACGCCCTATTTCCGTGGGACCTGTTTTTTACGCATCGCCTTCACCTGGCAAAAAGTACGATCCGCCGCCATTTGCCTGATTGGCTCGATGTCTGGCATGAACTTGAAGCCTTGAGCTCGATGGCTACCTTTGCAGACCTGCATCCAAACTATGTTTTCCCCGAAATCCTGCAAGCATCCGCTTCCGACGCCCCCGTTCTTTCTGCAAAAGCCGTTGGTCACCCACTGCTAGCTGAAGCAGACAAAGTTAAAAACGATTTTGCGATAGATGCCCTGGGGGAGGTAATCATAGTGACAGGCTCCAACATGTCGGGCAAAAGTACTTTTTTGCGCACGCTGGGTGTTAACATGCGGCTGGCTTACATGGGTGCGCCTGTTGATGCAGGTTCGTTTAAAATATCGCTTCTCCGCATCTTTACGTGCCTTCAGGTCAACGACTCGATCAATGATGGTATCTCTTTCTTTTATGCAGAAGTCAAGCGTCTAAAGGCCTTGCTGGATGCTTTTAGAGAGGATGCAGCATATCCGCTCTTTTTTCTGGTAGACGAAATTTTCCGAGGCACAAACAACCGAGAACGGCTAATCGGGAGCCGGGCCTATATCCGTTCTGTAGCCAGCGGACATGGGATTGGACTGATTGCTACACACGACCTGGAACTGGTTCAGTTGGAGGATGAAATTCCTGATATTTCCAATTTCCACTTTAGGGAAGAAATTGTAGATGGCAAAATGGTGTTTGATTACCAACTGCACAACGGGCCATGTCCCACAACAAATGCGCTGCGCATCATGGCGCTTGAAGGTTTGCCGGTAGCGGACATGGATAGCGTAAGTTAATAACGCTGAGGCGGCATCTCTCAGAGATTTGTCCCGACTTTCATTAAACGTCTTGAATTAAGCCGGCAGCGCGATAAATGCCGTTGACGGTCGCGAGGCTCCGCCGGCCCTCGATGCCGTTGATGTGGGCGGTTTGGCCGTTGTTAACCGCTGTTATCAATGTTTTGATCAACGCTGTGTGCCCAACTGCTTTGATGCCACGCGGATCACTGCTGGCGCCAGCTTCAACAGGTTCGCTTGTGATATGTGGAACGACCGTTTGGAGTGTCTTGTCTTTCAGGTACCATCTTGTTGCCGTTTCGCCTGTTACCTGGATGCATCCATTTGTCCCGTACAACTCCAATCTGTGCGGGGCGCCATCACCTGTGGTTGTGGTTGCCGTAACGGTTGCTACGGCACCGCTGGAAAATTTAAGGGAGGCAGCTAAAACGTCTTCGACTTCGATGTCCCGTAGCAAAGTGCCGGCATGAGCTTTAATATCAACGGGATCCCCCATGTACCAAACAAGCAAATCGATGATATGGATACCCTGATTCATTAAGACACCGCCACCATCTTCTGCCCAGGTACCGCGCCAGGGCGCCTGGTCGTAATAGGTCTGGCCGCGGAAGTAGGGCAGTACAACAGAGGCCATGGTGAGTTGTCCGAGGTCGCCACCCATGATGGCTCGCTTGATATCCAGAAACAAGGGTTCTGTCCGCCGCTGAAACGCAACCACGATGTGTACATTATTGGCTTTTGCTGCGGCAATCATGGCGTCAGCATCTGCAAGGCGCAGGGCCATTGGTTTTTCGATCAATACGTGTTTGCCGGCTTCTATACAGGCAATGGCCTGCCGGGCGTGTTGTCCGCTTGGCGTGCAAATGCAGACGGCATCCAGCGTTGTGTCAGCAAGTGCCGCTTCCAGGGACTGACAAGGGACGCCATATTTCTCCGATATACCCTCAAATTTAGACGGTTCATAGTGAATTATAGTGCGCAGGGACGCACCGAGATGTTTATTTGCTTCGATTGCAGTAACATGGTAGTCCGCCACAAGGCCAGGGCCCAGGATTGCAAAATTCATGGCTGTGCTGAGGATGCTGTATTTGGTGCTGGATTGCCGGCCCATTGGCTGGTTCAATACTAAAGTTGAACCAATGACTGGCTCAGCTATTATAAGAGTTTTAGGAAATATCGGGTATACCGCGCGTTGAAATCCAACCACCACCACGCGCAGGAAAACACCTAAATACATATGGGGATTACGGAATACACCAGGCTCAGTAAAGGGCAGCGTCGACTTGTTAGTATTTTGTTGGGTGGCTATTTGGTATTGCTGCTGAATAGCCTGCTTTTGTTGTTGTTTGAGTCGTCTACAGCCGGCTTGTACATGACGATGGTGCTGTTGCACATAGGCCTTGGCTTCCTCATCGTGCTGCCTGTCACCGCTTTTCTTGTATTGCACGTGCGTGCAATGCCCAGGAAAGAGAATCCGTCAGCAGCCTGGGTAGGCATTGGCACAGCCTTGTCTTTGGTTGTGCTGCTCGCAACAGGTACGGCACTGGCAGTCTGGGGTGCTGCAGCGAGTGGGCATTGGGTACTGGTGACCCATATCGTGACAGCCGTCACCTCAATCCTCTTCTTTATTTTACACGTCTCGCTTAAGTATGGGGCGAAATACCATTTTCTGGAGTGGGGCCATACCTGGCGGCAGGGGGCAGGTGAGTTTACGCGTCATCCGCTGTCCATTACAGTATTGACCGGGGTCTTGCTCTCTGTAACCATAGCAGCATTTCCCATGTTGGGCAGTACTTCTGCGGTATATGTTGAGGGAGAATCAGAAGCTGATCTCATGTTGTCCCAGGCTGTACTGGCGCATGATGGTTTTCTTGATCCCGAAGACCTGGGCCGCGCTGAGTCTTGTGGGCAGGCGGGGTGCCACCCGGATGTGTATGCACAATGGGAGGAATCTGTGCATCATTTTTCTTCATTCAACAATCCCTGGTATCGGAAGTCAATTGAGGTGCTTGTTGAGCGAAAAGGCAACGAGCCTGCAGCATGGTGTGCTTCGTGCCATGATCCGCAAGTGCTTTACACCGGCGGCATGGTGGCTGATAAACCCATTGACATGGACCACTGGACGGCAAAAGAAGGCCTCACATGCCTGTCTTGCCACGCAATCGAAGGGCTGCAGGATGTAAAAGGGAATGGGAGATACGTAATAAGCAAACCTGATGAGTACCCGTTTGCGCGGGCTGAAGACGGCGTTGGCAAGTGGTTGCACACCAAGCTGATCAAAACAAAGCCAGAAGCACATCGGGCTGCAATGTTGAAGCCGGTTCATAAAACCGACGAATTTTGCGGTTCTTGCCACAAAGTTGGCCTGCCACCAGAAGTGAATCACTATAAATGGAAACGGGGGCAAAATCAGTACGATAGCTGGCATGCCAGCGGCGTCTCTGGTAATACCGTGCGCTCCTTCTACTTGCCACCTAAGCCTGTCGCCTGTGCCTCATGTCACATGCCGCTAGTGCCCTCCGACGACATGGGCAATGATGGCGGATACATTCGTAGCCACCGTTTTGCGGCTGCCAACACAGCTGTACCGTTCTTAAATGGCCATGCTGATCAGCAGGCTGCTGTAATACAGGCATTGCAAGATTCAATTGTGACCGTCGATTTGTTTATGGTTACTGTGAACGGGGTTGCGTATGGTCCCGAAGATGATATGCCGCTTATGCGCACTGGTGACAAGGTTGAACTGAGTGCCGTGGTACGGAACCGTAAAGTGGGACATCGCTTTCCCGCCGGCACCAATGACTCCAACGAAATCTGGCTACAATTGCTTGCACGTGATGAAGCTGGCAATCCTGTGCTGTCGTCTGGTACCACCGACGCGCTCGGCCGCGTTGATTCTACAGCCCATTTCTTTGGCGCGGTACTCGTAGACCAGGCCGGCAATGAAATCAACAAACGAAACGCCCAGGATTGGATGGCACGCGTGTACGCGAACGTGATCAACCCAGGCACAGCGCGTACCGTACACTACAACTTTACCGTACCACGGGGCACATCGATTGCCTCGCTTGAAATGGCGCTGCAGCACCGCAAGTTTAAGTGGTACTTTAATGAGTATAGCTTCCGGGGCCGGCTTGTTGCCGGGCAGCCAGACTCACTTAAGAAAGTTGAAGTTGAATTGCGCGAGCATGAGCTGGGGCCAGGTGACGCACCTGACATTCCCATCACAACAATGGCGACTGTGCAACGTACAGCCGGCACACCCTATACCGCCAAACGTCCCCTCTGGGAGCGCTGGAATGATTACGGAATAGGCTTGTTGCTCGAGGGTGATACCAAAACCTCGATCCTTGCTTTTGAAAAGGTGGCGCAATTAGAAGGCAACCCTGTAGAAGGATTTATAAACCAGGCGCGTGTATTGCTCGAGGAAGGCCAGATAGATCGGGCCCGAGATGTGCTCAAAGAGGCAGAAGGCGTTAAACCCGGTTACCTAAAGACAGCCTACTTCGAAGGGCAGGTACACAAAGCCAATGCTGACTACAACGACGCACTGGCCGTGTGGGAGCGTGTGGCAGATGCATACCCTGGCGACCGTGTTCTATTGCTCGACATCGCGCGCATCCATTACCTCAATGGCGATTATGAGCGCATGTTGCCCTGGCTCGATCGTGTTCTGGAAATAGATCCTGAGCATGTAGGGGCGCTGTACAATCGTATGCTGGCTGTTGGCGCACTTGGTATGGATGATGAGCTTGAAGAAGCCCGTCGGTTATATCTATATCACAAAGATAATGAAGATGAGCTCACCATTACGGCCACGTACAAGAAGCAGCACCCAATGGCGAATAGGGAGGCCCAATCTATCCATATTCATGAGTTGAAACGCTATTTCGCGCC
>JBCCIM010000217.1 GCA_039111535.1 Bacteroidota bacterium
GCCGCCCGAAAGAGTCTGGATAACATTAGTGCGTCCTCAATTGAAGTTGAATTCTAATGCATATGCGCCTTTATCAAGGCCAAATCTAATTACATTTTCACTATTTTAGCGGTTTTGCTGCCTTGGCCAAAAACACGCATATAATAAATCCCACTCGAAAGAGACATTCCATTTAAATCAAAAGAATTAACACAGCCAGATTGTAATTGACCATGATACAGCTCTTCAACTTCGCGCCCAAGTAAATCGTATATCACTATCTGCGCTTTTTGGGGAAAGGTAACACAAATCTGTATTGTGGCGTTAAATCTGAACGGATTAGGATAGATTCTGATACTGTATTCGCGATTCACAGTAGCCACTTCATTAGACACAAAAACAGAAGGAGCATCAAACTCCAAGGCTCCCATGTCGACGACCTCATCTCCTGAACCTCCATCAAAAATGCGTTTGTTCTGAGCAAAATCAGAGGGAGTGTATTCAGTAATATTCCCGTCACCATCTAAATCGAATTTATCCATTGGCAACCTGTTATTGTCGCCATTATCAATGGCTGGTGATGTTGGCAATAAGCTCAAATCATCATCTTGTGTTCCGGCAACCCCATCTATGCCAAGCGGATTAGCAAATAATGGTTCAGCTACCAAGTTTTGACCTTCGTCAATCAGACCATCCGGCAGGGCATTCAAAAACATGCTATGTGAACTATTAGTAATACTAACGCCCTGTGTGGTATTCCAGATCTGCTCACCTTGTGCAGCAGTATTGTCCCCTAAAATGCAATTGATTAGGGTAACATTGCTGTTAAAGTCATTTGTCATAACCCCACCCCTTCCGACTGCATTGTTTTTGTTGAAGACTGAATTTATGAACCTCGGATTCGATTCATAATTCATTACAGCACCTCCACCTAACAAATCGCCTGTTGTCCTATTTCCCGAAAATATTACATTAGTCAAGTGGGGGTCACTATTTTCGTTCATTAATCCACCAGCACCAACAATAGCTTCATTGCCTCCCCAGAAGGTGTTTATGATATATGCATCAGATTTAAAATTATAAAAGCCTCCCCCCAAAACAGCTGAGTTAGCCAAAAACGATACTCCATTTATTTGAGCAGTCTCAGCATCTTGCCACAAGCCTCCGCCATCGGATGCACTATTCCCCTTAAATACAGTATTCTCAACTACAAGGCTGTCTCCCGATAAGTAATAGATTCCTCCTCCTTCTCCATCTAGTCCAGGCGGTGGTAATGCGGCTGTGTTATTCAATAAGAATGAATTCAAAACTGTTAACTTACTGTTAAATACATACATGCCACCACCACCATATAGCGAGGTATTAGCTTCAACTGTAACCCCATCTAATTTTAGGTCAGCTTGAGAAACAAAAAGGCCTGCTCCTTTTGTCCCAAAAGATGCTCCCCCCGTGTTACCGTCAGAAATAAACAGACCGTCTAGTACTGTTAAGTCTGATAAGTCTATGGCAGTAATTACATGATAGCTGTTATCTTGACGTGAAGGTTCATCGGCGAAAACTCTATCACTGTCGTCCTCAAGCAAATCACCAGAGAATACTGTCTTATTTCGGGCCGTATCACGAGAAATTCTATTAGATTCATCTCCCACAAACCCCCCATATATGCCCACATTGCTTTTCAAGGAAAAGGTAGCATTACGATCTCCCTCACTCACATTCATTCCCCGATCAGGGCGATAAATACCTGCAGCAACCCAGATTTCATCGCCGCTTTGCGCTGCATCTAATGCGTCCTGAAGAAAAATAAATGCATCACCCCATGACGCGCCTGTATTCGCGCCAGTGGCAGCCTGGTTTACATAGACTACATTCTGAGCATAGAGCTCAACAGCCGGAAGAATAATACCGAGGAGTGTTATGACAATAAATCTTTTTGTCAAAGGAGTAGCCTTGTTGGTTTAATAGGCTAGCGATCAACTAGAATCCCGTTGGACTGCAACGCGGTCTTAAGCGCATCGATCTCTGCCTGTTGTTCTTGAATTGCTGCGAGAAGTAGGGGGATGAGGGCATTATAGTTCATGCCTTTGAATGTCATAGGTTTCCCCATGTCATTTCCATTCTCATCTATTGAAGCTGGTTGCGTCACATCTTCAATGAATTCAGGAAACACCTCTTCTACTTCTTGCGCGATAAGCCCATATTGCATCCCTTTACCCAGATTTAAGGCCGAGAATTCCTCGGTTTGCTTATATGAATATGAAGTAGGCCTCAATAACATCAGCTTCTGTACTATGCTAGCACCATCCAAGCCAACAATATCCTCTTTGAGTTTTTCGTCTGAACTCCACATACAACAATCGCCATAAATTTTACCAGCAAAAAAGCCAGCCCACTCCGTTGTCGCAGTACCAGTCACTTCACCATAGACGCCATAAGCTGTATTACCCCCTCTTCCGTTACCACGAACACCGAAGGAAAATGTACCACTACCGCCTTTACCCTCGGCATAAATACCGTAGTTCGCGCTCGAACCGTTCTGTGCTCTTGACCAGACTCCATAATTGGTAGCCCCACTCGATATCTGCGAGTTCAATCCATAGCTAAAAGGCCCTGAATGACTGGTTACGATCTTGATTCCAGTAGCATTTGTACCCTGTAAATTCAACGTTTGGCTAGTGCCTGGTGAGGCGTCCTTGATACCGACATTGCCGCTATTATCCAGTTCGATTTGCGCGATTGCAGGTTGAGAAATCAGAGCGAGGATTAACACAACACAAGAGATTAATTTGGGAAGAGGAGCCACGTTACCAGATAACAGACAATAAACTATACACGCAGGTTCGCGACGCATGTGCGGCCGCAGCAAAGGAGGTGCAGGAATGAGTTACGAGCAAAGCAAAATTACTCTGATTACTCCAATCAGTGCAGGGCAGCAAAACGACGAATTTGTGACGCTCAACTTGGAGGACTACGTCGAGTCGTTCATCGATGGTGCCTACGACGAGACAGTCATGAAAGGACGTAGCGTCGCAAAAGGTAGCGATGAGTACATCAGACTCAAAAAACAGACACCGTCCGTTCTGCTTACCGGTCTATGCGCTGGGCGCAAGAAAGAAGACGTAAAGAGCTTTAATGGCCTGGTAGGCTTTGATGTTGATGAGTCTGGTGATCCAGAAGGGGATATGAACATCCTCGTTCAAAATCCACACGTAGTATTAGTGGCTCGCTCTTTTGGCGGAAGAGATTTGTTTTGCCTTGTAGCTGTCAGCGAATCGCCGCGTACAGAAGAGCAGTACAAAATTGCGCACAAGGTGGCCGGGCAGATGCTTGGCGTCAGATTTGGCTCTAGTCAGAATAACATCAACAGGATACGCTATGCTACGTCTGACCAGGACCCATATGTCAATTACAATGCTATCCCAATTGAGATTGACTACAACAGCGACGAGCACAAGAAGCAGTCACGTAAATGCAGCGCAGTTGCTGAGCTAATTCCTTACGGCGAGCAGCACAATACGTTAGTAGCTGCAGCAGGCTTCATGAGAGGCTATGGCATTACACCCGAAGCTGTCCGTGCATGCCTTCACGTCATGAACGAAGAGCAACTCGAGCGCCCAGGGCCGCGTGAGAACATTGACAAGATTGCTGATGCAGCAGCTCAGTGGGAAGTAAACCCACATGTAAACATCCGGGATTTTGCGCGCAATGTTGTTATTCAGGCAATCTCAGGCAGCGCTGCTGAAGACTACATGTTACCTGAGAATGGGGGAGAGAGTGACGAAGTAGGCAGGCATCTTGAAGAAGGAGAAAGTGCAATAAGTGCAATAGTGCAACGTACCCTTCCTAAAAAATATGAGTTCAAACCGTTCCCGGTTGAGCTACTTCCAGCAGTAGCCAGGGACTACGTTACAGCTTATTCTAAGTCACTGGATTGTGATCCAGCGCTGCTGGCGGTTCCATTCTTTCCAATAGCTGCAGCCGCGATAGGCAATACAACACGTATTCAGCTTAAGTCTGACTGGGACGAGCCCTGTGTGCTATGGACTATCATTGTTAGCTCATCTGGTACAATGAAGTCGCCTGCAATCAAGGCTATGCTAAAGCCCGTGAACTTCCTTGAAGCCAAGCGCCATGAAATATTCAAGGCCGAGCTTGAAAACTTTAGCCTCCTCGAGAAAGATGAGCAAAAGTCACAAGGCAGACCAGTTCGTTCTCGCGTCAGGGTAAACGACATCACAATAGAGACGATGGCTTTCGTTCACGCGCAGAACCCTCGAAGTTTGCTGCTAGCGCGGGATGAGGTTGCTGCCTGGTGGGCATCGTTCAATAAGTACTCCAAGGGAGAAGCAGACCTGCATACCTGGATTGAGTTCTATGAAGGCAACTATGTCACTATCGATCGCAAGTCAAACGAAATCCCAACGCTTGATATTAAAAGTCCCTGTGTTAGTGTTCTTGGCGGAACGCAGCCTGATGTACTTACCAAGTCGATGCAGCCAGTCTATTTTCAGTCTGGGTTTGAACCTCGGCTTCTGCTTGCAGAGCCGCCGGAGAACGTACCGGAGTGGACTGAGGATGAGGTGGCTATTGAAGTCAAAGAGAAGTACAACGAACTCATCCATCAACTCTATGGAATCATACTTGAAGATCAGCCCCGGTTAGTACCACTTACCGCAGAAGCCAAGGAGGTATTCAAGGCCTTTGTAAACGAGTCGGCACGAACAATCGCGAGGCTTCCAAGCGGTCCACAGCGTAGCCGTGTTGCCAAATCAAAGGCTGTTGCTGCAAGACTTGCTCTCATACTACAGCTATGCGAGAACCAGGACTCGCTTGAGGTAACCCAAGACAACGTAGAACGGGCAATAGAAATCACACGCTGGTTCTTGTATGAGGCCGCCCGTATTCACTTCAAGCATAGCTTCGAGAAGCTAACACAAACAGAGGAGGAGCGCAGGATATTTGAACTGCCAAAAGTATTTGATTGGAAAGATGTATCGAGGATATGGGGCGTTGAGAAAAGGCAGGCCCATAACATAGTAAATGACCTCTGTGAAAGAGGATATGCCACCAAACAAAAGAGGGGAAAATTTTTGAAACAGTACGGTGCACTTTTGCACTTAGTGCACTTTCTCAAAGACGACCCCTCAAAAAACGCAAATTTCGAGGGTGGCGAGTCAGAGGTGAAATTAAGACTTGTGAAAGAACCGCAGCCAGAGCGGTCCCAAATTACAGCCAGAGCAGTTGGTGACGGCCTGCAGATCCTTGGCGATGAGGAGGTGATATGATGAGTTACGAATCAACCCTGTACCTACTCGATCAGTGTGGTGTTACCCTGCGTTTGATAGGAGATGAGCTCAGAGCATCGCCTCATGAAAACATCACTCCGAAGCTTCGGCAAGGACTCAGACAACATCGGCAGGCCTTCATTGAATCGCTTAGACCTAAACGTAGGCGCTTGCCACTAGGAAGTGTTGTCTGGGCTGGTGGTGAGATGGCCATACTGGAAAGATATTTCAGAGGTGCCCGAGTAGGGGTCAAGACCGCAAAGGCAGCACGCTTTAAAATATACTCCATCAACGAAGTCGACCTAATATTTGAACCTAACTAAGATGGCCAGGCAGAATGCATCTGACTAAGTAATGCCCAGCTAATCCAGCCGAGTAAAGACAATGCCTTACAAACGAGAGGGGAGTCCATACTACCAGATACGGAAGCGCAGCCTGCCTGGCTACGGTGACACTGGCGTGCTTTCGTCTCGCTGTACGGATAAGAAGCTGGCCCGCGATATGGAGCGCTGCCTTGAGGGCATAGCACAGAAGGCAATGCCTGACCCTTCCTGGTATGCCTTACTCGATGCGGTTTGTCGTGACAAGTCTGTGAGTTTACCAGAGCTTCTGCGTGCACAGTCTACAGGGGCGCTTCAGGCGCTGAAGCAAGGACTTAGTGACCCGCTACTAACAAGCGCTGTGGAGTCATTCAGAGAGCTTGCCAGTCCTGAACGTTCTGTGGGTATTGGCCTTGATATGCTCGTAAGGTATGCACCACCTGGTGCCAAGCTGGGCGAACTCACAGCACAGAACATAACACGCTTATGCATAGAGGCTGAGAAGGATGGGCGCAAGCGCAACAGCGTACGCCGAACCATGCTTAGGGCCGTCTCGATGCTGCTACGTTTCCACATCGGCAACGCCGAGCGTAACCGCATCTTTGCTGATGTTCAGTTTCCTGCAGAAGATGATACCCGGGAAGTACATTTATCAGCAGAAGAGATTGTCAGGCTGCTAGGTGCCTGCAGGGAGCTGGGCTACACAGAGCTTGCAACACTTATCCGTGTGGCGCTTCAGACGAGCGCAGACCGAGGTGTATTACTGCCCGGAAAGAACATGGGCAAGAAGCTCAGGGGCCTACTGGTAAAAGATGTGACGCTCACAGAGGATACGGGCCGCTACAGTGGAGAGATATTCCTGTACGATACCAAAGCAACGAGGCGCTCGCGCAGTGTGCCTCTTACCGACAGCCTTTGTCAGGAGCTGGCTTTGCTGTGCAGTGGGAAGGGGCCAGATGATAACGTGTTCAGTATCAGGTATCATCAACTCGACTTCATGTGGAAGCGCACCAGGAAGATGGTAGGACTCATGCATGTCCGGTTCAAAGACCTCAGAGCGCAGACAGCCATCTATGCTGAGGAGGCAGGTATACCACAGACGGTGGTGCAAAGAACGCTGGGCCATTCGAGTGAAGCAATGACCAGGCGTTACCAGCAGAGAAAGGCAGCTCTTTCAGTTGCCCAGGCAGAAGCGATTGAGAAGCGCATGCTGAGTGCGAAAAATGCCAAAACTCAGAGCAAAAGCTAACAATAGCGCTAACAATGGGGGATTTGCCTAAAATGAAAAATGCCCATAACCTGTTGCGCCGCAACAAGATACAGGCATTCTAAGCTTTGGCAAGAAGTACCCGGGGTGGGACTCGAACCCACACGACATTGCTGCCACCAGATTTTGAGTCTAGCGCGTCTACCAGTTCCGCCACCCGGGCGTTTGGGTTGGGAAGAATGCGCGTACTGTTTTCATGCGTTTGTGGTTCCGGGGTAGGGGTATTTCTGAGTGCCGAATTTCGAGTGATTGGCTTGGGTGCGGCGCTTTCTCATCGCGCCTGTCATTCCCAACTTGATTGGGAATCCACCGGGTTGGCTCAAAGAAGGTGCGTGGTGCCATTCCTGTGGTTCCCGGATCGAGTCCGGGATGACTTGGGTGGGGTATAGCGGTAATCCTAATCCACTCGGCACTCGCAACTCGGCATTCGACACTCAGAGATCCTCCGCGGGCTCGATGCGGAAACCACTGCGCCAGTCCTAATCCACTCGGCATTCGGCGCTCGAAATTCGGCATTCCCGCTTCCCTGCCAAAATTCAGCATATAGCCAGAATATAACCTTACAACCCAGCAGCGTATATTTAACCAAACCCTACTTAGGCCGGTATAATTGTTGTTGCCTTTTGTCCGGCCCCTCGGCTCACGCTAACCTCTCACGCCATGGATACAACGACACAGTTAAATCGACGGGCGTTTCTTTCGCGGACCCTGCCGCTCCCCACTGCAGTTAAAAAGCCCAATCTGGCCGGCTTGGAGCCTTTTTCGCCCTCGCCTGACCAACCCTGGGACCTGATGCGTGCTGCCCATTTGCTGCGCCGCGCCGGCTTTGGCGCGCCACGTGAACAAGTGGATGCGCTTCTCAATATGAGTCCGACTGAAGCAGTTGACCTGTTGGTTGATGAAGCAATTGCAATGGCCGTGCCGACGCCGCCCGACTGGGCCGCCGTGCCGCCGCCGCCGTTTGAAGCGCCACAGGAGGAAAAAGACGCGTTCAACGAGCAAAACCAGGCCAACAAACTCGCCTACCGCGCCCAGTGGATGCGCGACATGCCGGCCAATGGACTCCGCGACAAAATGGCCCTCCTCTGGAGCAACCACTTTGTCACCCAGCAAAGCGGGTACGGACTTGGACCCTACATGGTGCAGTACCTCACCCTGCTGCGTACCCACGCCCTGGTTAACTTCAAAACCTTCGCACACGAAGTAGGCACGCTGCCGGCGATGCTGCTCTACCTGAACGGACAGCAAAACCAGAAAAACGGCCCCAACGAGAACTATGCCCGTGAGCTCTGTGAGCTCTTTACGATGGGCATCACCGATGCCGGCGGTCGGCCCAACTATACCCAGGAAGAGATCACTGAAATTGCACGCGCCCTCACCGGCTTTCGCGTGGATCGGTCTACCGTCTCTTCCTACTTTGAACCCAACCGTTTCGATACCGGCGACAAAACCTTTTTTGGCCGCACGGGCGACTTTGGGTACGACGATGTTATTGATATCATCTTCGAAGAACGGGCCCAGTCCACGGCGTACCGCGTGTGCACGAAGCTCTACAAACAGTTTGTTTTTGATGAGCCGGACGCTGCAATCATTGACGAACTGGCTACCCAGTTTATCGCTGGGGGCTTCGAGATTGCGCCCATCGTCAGGACGCTTTTGAAAAGTGCGCACTTCTTTGATGACAGTGTGATTGGCGCAAAAATTAAGAGTCCGATTGAGTATCTGCAGTGCCTTGTGAGTGAAATGGGGATGGTGTTACCCGATGATGCGCTCATCACGATGTACAGGTACGGACGCAACCTGAGTCAGTCGCTCTTTGAGCCGCCCAATGTCGCCGGCTGGCCCGGTAACCACGCCTGGCTCTCTACCGGCACCATGCCATTGCGCTGGAATTACGCAATCAACATGATCAATGGGAACGCGGCTTTTGAAGACCTCGACCCTCTTCCGGTTGCCAAGCAAATGAGTGCGCCGAGCGATCCGTACGCGCTCTCCCGCGAACTGGTGGACGCCTTCCTCACCCAGCCGCTTGCAGAAGAAGAATACGAAACCCTTGTGGAAGTCATGCTCGATGGCACGCCCGATTATGAATGGGACATCGAAGAAATGGCCACCCCCGTCCGTCTGCGCGGCTTCTTTGCGTACCTCGCCCAGCTACCTGAATATCAGCTTATGTAGTTCGTGGGTTCGTTTTGTCGTGATTTCGTTTTCTCGTGTTATCGAGATCGAAAACCCGGAGAAACGAAAGCCCGAAAATACACGAACACAGTGAGCCAAACCTGAAATAACCATGCGTAAATCTAGACCTGGAAGCAGCCTTTCTCATGGCCGGGCGCATGCCGCGGACCATCGAGTCTGGAGTAGACGCGACTTTCTTTCTCAACTGGGTGCCGGCGGTGTTGCAGCCAGTTTCATGATGGGGGGCAAACCGATGCACGCCTACGGGTATCATCCGCTGGCCGCTGCCCTGCAGGCTGGCGATACCGACCGTGTGCTGGTCCTCATCCAACTCAACGGGGGCAACGATGGCTTGAACACCATCATCCCGATTGAAAACGATACCTATTACACCCTGCGCCCCAACATCGCCATCCCCAAAGCGGAGGCGGTGAATTTGAATGCCGACTTCGGGATGCACCCGCTGCTCAATCCGCTTGAATCTGTCTGGAATGATGGCAAGCTGGGCATTGTGCACGGTGTTGGCTACCCAGACCCCAATCTTTCTCATTTCCGCTCAACCGACATCTGGTCGACAGGCAGCAATTCGGATGAGTTTCTAAGCACGGGCTGGCTTGGCCGGCACTTTGATACGGAGAACCCCGATTTCCAGGAATCACCACCGGATCATCCGCTGGCTGTTCAGCTTGGCCAGGCTTCTTCGCTGATCCTGCAGGGACCGCTGAGTCCGATGGGGATGAATATCGCCAGCCAGAACATCCTCGAACGCCTCGCCAATGGCGGTCAACTGTATGATGAAGCCGCCGTACCGGGCAACAACCACGGCGACCAGTTGGCGTATGTGCGGACGATTGCCAATGACTCATACCATTACGCCGGCGTCATCCACGAAGCGCTCGGCATTGGCACAAACGCGGTTGCGTACCCGGAGCAAAACAACCTGGCAACCGACCTCGCCAGCGTCGCTCGGATGATCAAGGGTGGCCTGCCGACGCGGTTGTACCTCGTGTCAATCGGCGGCTTTGATACCCACGCCAACCAGCTTACCCGGCACGAGAACCTTATGGACGATTTGGGCCGCGCGATGCGTGCTTTTCAGGATGACCTTACCAATTCAGGGCACGACGAATGTGTGCTCACAATGACCTTTTCCGAGTTTGGCCGGCGCGTCGAAGAAAACGGCTCCCGCGGCACCGACCACGGCACCGCTGCACCGCTTTTTGTTATGGGGAAAGATGTGAACGGCGGATTTTTTGGCGATGCTCCAAGTCTGGAAACGCTGGACAACAAAGGCAACCTGGTCCATTCTACCGACTTCCGTTCGATCTATGCCACAGTCCTTGAAAGCTGGCTGGGTGTAGGCGCTGTAGCGGTAGATGATATCTTTGGGCAGTCTTTTGAGCGCCTCGATCTCGTCAACGGTTCTGGGACCGGTGTGTCAACCGAAACCGGTGCTGTGACTGCGTTTGATTTGCACCAGAATTATCCCAATCCGTTTGCCAATCAGACAAC
>JBCCIM010000218.1 GCA_039111535.1 Bacteroidota bacterium
CACAATTGCAGAATCGACTGCAACGGCATAATGGACATCCTTTTCACAAGTACTCGGGCGAATATCTACGCCAAGATGTACCTTTGTTCCTGTTGGACATATTGCTGATTTCCTTCTATCTCTGGTCTCGCAGAATGTATCTCGCCATGGGTAAGAATAGTTTGATTCGTCACATTCACCACGGGCCCCTTTTGATGCACTCCCAATCGTATTGTATTTACTCCCCCCGGGCGAGTAAACTTGTGAATTAGCATATGCAGGAGGAGATTCAATCGGGAAACGAATGTTATTTAAATATATTGTTGAATCAATGACTCCAGATCCTGTGCCATTTAATAAATCACCAGGCTTCATAAAAGAAACATCCTGTGCATTTAAACAACAGGTCATGAAGAATGCATTAAGGAGTGATAATTTGATAAACTTCATGGCCATAAGATCGCTATTTATTTAAAACTAATTTACTAGGTATTTGCCGAATGCTATTGTCCATTTCAAAATAGAACGACAGTCCATCACGAAGACTATAAATATACTCACTATTTTTGCATCTGAGATCATTGTGCGAATCACACACAAGTGTGAGTTCAATAGATGACCCTAACTGTAAGAAATTAAGAGAAACGCCAAAGTCAAAATACTCAGCATCAAAAGTGACATCTTTTACCGAATTCGAGTCATTCCAATCGAGTTTCATACCTGCGATTTGAAGGCTTGCCTCCTCTAGGCGAATACTAAAATAGTATTCATGATCAACTACTATGGCTCGCTCTAAATTAGCGCCTTCAGAAGGTAGCAATGCTGGTATATCTAATGCTCTTAGCTTGGCAATAAACAATTCAGACTGACTTTCTACAAGCACAGAGTTTGGTCTTAATAAATCTAATTTGCTGAAAACAATTTCTTTATTCAGCTCTGCTACAGATTTCGTGCTAATTTCAATTGGTAATTTAGTTGTTGCCCATCTGAGCACTAGTTCTCCCGAGTGCTCGGTGATGTTTTCAAAACTATACACTAGTCGTTCTTGGTGCTCATTCTCTTCAGGGCTCACTAGAGTGCGTAGCGCATCTTCGGCTTGATCGTAGTCATATGATCCCCATTGATTCGGTACAGAATTGAATATAACTCTCCAATCTTCATTCTCTTTCGGAACAACAAAAAAAGAATATGTACCGGCTTTGAGAAAGTCTCCGTTAATCGAAACGTCTTGCGAGAACGTCACAGTGGTTGCTTCATTTGCTCCAGCACGCCATACTCTGTCCCATTTCTCTAACCCTCCAAAGACTGTTCGCCCTTTAACTTCCGGGGCTCCGTATGTAACTCTAACTTTTACTGAACCTATGTTACCAACTGCTTCGGCGTTCCTCGCTGATTGAGAAGAGTCAGCGCCTCTTTGTTGAGCAAATGATATGTTCAATTGCATTAGAAATAACATGCATAAAACAAAGATAGCAGACAATGCTCGATGATTTTTCATGGTTTCGTAATTCACAAACAAACTAAGCTATCCTCCATCAGGAATACGCAGCTAAGCTGAGATACTCACTAGTTTATAATTTCGATAGCATATCTAACGTAAGATACAAAAGTAATAACGTGTAAAAACACTCTATATTATACTTCCAGAAATGTGAGTGTTTCAGGTCTTATTCATTCAGTCAACTATCCAAAGGAAACATCCTAATAACAGCCCTCTCGACATCTATATAACTAGTGTCAAATCTTTTAACAAACACAACACTGGAATGCCTCCATTCTCTGATCCAGGTTTCAAGTTAGTGGCGGCACAGGTTTTAGGGTTTTCTTCACACCAGCAGCATATGCTGCTGGTGTCTCGTAATTCAAGCTGCTGTGTGGTCGGTATTCGTTATAACGGCGACGAAACTGCTCCGATAACACCCGGGCTTCTAGTACCGTCGTAAAGATCTCTCGGTTGAGTAGTCCGTCTCGAAAGGTATTGTTAAAACTCTCGATATATCCGTATTGCCAAGGAGCTCCTGGTTCAATGTAACGCGTTTCGACATTTGCTGCAGTGAGATATTCTCGAAGCGCCTTTGCGACGAACTCAGGGCCATTGTCACTTCTCAGATTCGCCGGTGCACCATGGAGCGCAAAGAGCCCATCAAGAACTTCTATCACACGGCGTGAAGTAATACCGCGCGATACATCGATCATAAAACACTCCCGTGTGTATTCGTCCATGACCGGCATGAACTTCATCTGACGCCCATCTTCGGTAGTGTCAAAGAGGAGGTCGATACTCCACACGTGGCCGGGATGAGTTGCCTTTAGCCTGAGACAGCCATTCTCACTCGTTCCCAGGCGTCGCTTCTTGTGCTGCTTCAGAGGCACTTGAAGGCCAGCCTGCTTCCATAGCCTGTGGATGCGTTTCGGATTGACATGCCAGCCTTCTCGGCCTGTAAGCTTCCCTGATATGCTCCCATTAAGCCCAGCATTATGACGCGGGTAAGGGGGGAAAGCTGGGGCATTTGGGCTGGGATGCCACGGAGCAATGCGATGGTGCGGCCAATTGGGTTTTTGCTTTCCTTTTTTGCACAATCGATGCAGTCCGTCACGGCTTCGCGAACCGACTTATAAGATCTCTTCGCCTCCTGGTAGAGTCTGAATCGCAGCAGTGGTCCGTCATCACCGAGTTGGATCAAGTCGCCGGTGAACAGGTGCGTATCATTAATCGCTTTGTCATTGACGAGGACCGTTGTGTTTTCTGATGCACGGATGTGAAACCCGTTGTCCGCTTTGTACAGGTGTGCGTGTATGGGCGCCACCGTTGGTACTTTTGCGGCAGGGAAGTGAATGTCTACATCCGCTGAAGAGCCAATTTTAACGTCATCAGCCATCAAGGTATCACGCGTACCTCTATGATAACCGCTCAGGTGATCGAGGATAACAAGGGTGTCTCTCGAAGCAGAAAACGGGTCATCAGCTGGTGGCATAACAATTTGGGTTGGGTACACAGAGCCAGTAGGAGGCTCCGCAATATACAATTTTGTTGTTTCAATACAGACAATCTTGCGTATGCGCGGGAGGCAGAACTGTTACAGGTGCACAACAATACAGGCCACACGCGCAATGCATGTGACCTGTGTACTGCTGGGCAAGCAAAATCTTGTCATTTCCTGTAGACTTGATCTGAGGCTTAGGGAGCATGCCTCGTTGGATCCTGAATCAAGTTCAGGATACGGCTCATGCTGCTGAAGCAGCATGAGCCTAGTTCTTCTGCTGGGTCTTTACTTTGTAGTGATCAGACCGCAGCTGCTTACGCTGTGATTTCCAGGAGACATCATCGAGGCTAGAAGCTACACCGCGGCTCCGCTCCGCTTTTTCTAGTAGAACATCGGCTTCATAGGTAGCAGCATTTTGTTCGAGGTACACAGCGTTTTCTTGCAAGAGCGCTTCGGCTTCCCGCAACTGACCCATGTCGCGAAGGCCAATGGCTTGCTCTTCATTTAACACCGCGCGCTGCTCAATGGCAGAAACCATGGTTTTCTTGTCGACAGCTTCTTCAACTTCTGCCATGGAATTGGTAAAGGTTGCTGAGATGCTTTGGGCGTGATGCTCTTCTGCCTGCGTCAACATGTTGGCGTATGCGAGGCTGACATCTGCAATTTTATACGTGCCGGTTGTTTTCTCGCCTGACGTTTCCACTTCGAGTAGCACGTACTTTTCCTGTTCGCTGTAAAGCTGGTTCAGGCTTACGTCAACCTGCCGGCCATCAATGGATGCCTCCCGGCCCAATACACTGATAGGACGAATTCCCGGCGCAAGGTTGATGGATACCCGTACATCCTGTGCAACAACCGAGAGAACATCGCCAAATTCCTGGTTGAACATGCCGGCAAGCATATCTGCATGCTCTACAAAATGGTGGTTGCCGTCGCTGCGCATGGCCAGTGCCACCATGAGGTCTTCGTTATACCCGAGGCCGAGCCCGATGGTAGAGACTGAAATGCCATCCTGAATGAGAGAGGCACCAAGGCTACCAAGGGCATCGGGTGTTTCCGGGCCGTGGTTGGCCTGCCCATCCGATAGGAGAATCACGCGGTTTACCCGATTGTCTGCAAGGAATTCCCGGATTTGATTTGCCCCCGTTACCACGCCATCATATAATGCCGTGCCACCGCCGGCAGTGACCTGGCTGATTTTCTGCTCAATTTGCTGGATCTGTGAGAATTCAGTTGCCGGCAGTAACACCTGGGCAGTGTTGTCATACGTAATAATTGACACAACATCCCCTTCACTTAATCGCGAAACAGCTTGCAAGGCGGCGTTCTTTGCTTGCATCATTTTTTCGCCGTTCATAGACCCCGATTTGTCGAGTACAATGGCGACGTTGACGGGTGTTTTAGGGATGTCCTTGGTTATTTTGAAACCGGTCAGGTCAACTTTGATAAATGTGCGTTGTGTAGTGCCGCCCAGCAGCGAAGGATGGCTGATACTGGTTACAAAGCCAATTTGGTTGCCGCTATCCGGATTTACGCCGCCGGCTTTACGGGTGTCAAAGTATTGGAGTGTTATATACGATAGAAACAGTGCGCCGGCTGTTAAGACGAGCGCATTCAGGGATATGCGTAACATGATGCTCTCCTGTTTGATGTGATGAAGTGCTGGAGAGGGGCCCCGACCAGTATGATCTGTTGGTATAACGGAATGACCTGCAAAGTTATTGTGGACTGCAAAATTGTAGACTGGCACTATGCTACGCGAGCAATATTGTGCGGACCATTACGGTCCCATATTTGATCTGTAAATAGGCATTGATTGATATATTGCTGTGGCATATTATCCATTAGATCAGCATGCAAGCACTTCTGATACTACGTTACCACGCTTAGAACGCATGATGAAGTACTTAGGCCAAGCCCCTCAACTGGTCCGTCGCGCACGTTTGACGTTTTTATTGATCGGCGTTGCTGCATTTGCCGGATGTACGTCTGACCCGGTTACCAAGGCCACGGACCGATATACCTGTGATCCTGATAACGGAGGACTGACCCTGCCTGAAGGATTCTGTGCGTATGTGATTATCGATAGCCTTGGCTATGCGCGCCACATGACTGTTGACGAAGAGGGGGATGTGTATGTAGCCATGCGGGCGCGGGGAGAAGATCCGGGTGGCGTTGCTGCGCTACGCGATACAACCGGTAATGGTCGGATTGATGTTGTCGAACGATTCGGAAATTACCAGGGCACGGGTATCGAACTGCACGAAGGCTATCTTTACTTTGGTGCGAGAGATGCCATTTTACGGTTTCCACTTGAGCCCGGCGAACTTTCGCCGGCAGCAGCAGCGGAGATGCTGGTTACCGGATTTCCAGAACAACGTACACACGCAGCAAAACCCTTTGCCTTTGATAACGCCGGCAATCTGTATGTGAACGTGGGCGCACCTTCCAATGTATGCAGGGAAGCTGGCGACTCGAAAATGGGCATCGATCCGTGCCCCCAGCTCGAACAACAGGCAGCCATCTGGCGGTTTAGTGCGGTCCGTTCCAATCAAGACTTTGCCGCTGACGGATACAAATACGCGACGGGTATACGTAATGCCCTTGGGCTCGTCTGGAATCACAACACCAGCGCGCTCTACGCTACGCAGCATGGGCGCGATATGCTGTACACGCTGTGGGGTGAGTACTACACGGAAGCGCAAAGTGCAGATTTGCCGGCTGAGGAGTTTTTCAAAGTACGCGAAGGCGGTAACCTGGGGTGGCCGTACTGTTATTACGACCAGTTTCTTGAAAAACGTATTCGCGCCCCGGAATATGGTGGAGATGGGCAATCTGAAGAAGGGTGTACTACCTACGATTCACCCCTTGTGACCTTTCCCGGTCATTATGGCCCTAATGACCTCATCCTGGTGCAAGGCGAGCACTTTCCGGCGCGCTATGCCGGCGGTGCACTTGTGGCCTTTCATGGCTCATGGAACCGGCGCGACGCCCGCGGCCAGCAAGGCTATCAAGTGGCCTTCATCCCTGCGGATGGCGACGCGTTTTCGACTGAAACAGAGGTCTTTGCAGCGGGCTTCAAAGGCAATGCTATCATTAAAAGCCCCGGCGACGCAGCCCATAGACCAACCGGATTGGCCCAGGGACCCGACGGATCTCTGTACATTAGCGATTCTGTAAAAGGCAAAATCTGGCGGGTCCTGTATCGGGATTGAAGGGAGTGTGCTTTTAACCTTTAACTCTGCTTAGGAAGCCGGAGGTAGCAAACCCGATGAACAAACCCGGGTCCGTAGTAATGCCTTCGTATTTGTCGTTTAAAACCTGCATGTCGTCGATGGCAGCGCGTGCGTTTTCGCCGGCAATTTCTATGGCGCGCGCAGCGTAGAGGATGACCATTTCATTGTCATCCATCAGCAAGTTTGTGAGTGTTTCGAGGGCGCCGGCCGGTTGCCGGTGTTTGAGCAGCGCTGTCGCGGCTTCGATCCTGACAATTGGTGACGTATCACTGAGCGCCTTCCGCAGTGTACCAACAGCATCGCGAGATAAAGACGAAGCTGCCGTATAACCCACAGCACCCCAGTAACGGACGCCGGGTAACGTACTGTTCAGCGCTTGGTCAAATGCAGTGAAGTTGTCTGTCCCAACATGTGCCGCTGCGTTCATATGCACTTCTACATCGTAGGCACCAGATCTGGCCCAATCATATGGGGCACTGCCTCCTGCTTGCAGCGCCATTTCTATTTCCGGGATAAAGCCAAGGTCGTAGTTGTCAACCAGATGCTCGTTTAATGCCTCCTGCAAACGCGTCTTTATTTCAGCAAAGGCAGGGTCCGCCGCCAGGTTGTTCAGGTGTTGCGGATCTTCAAACGAATCATACAACTCCTCGATGGGTTTTGTTGGGCCGGCAAAATGGGTTTGTGCCGGCGTCATGGCCCCTTTGGCTGCCTCAGCGTAGAAGACGTGCCTGATTGCACCCTGGTCGGGCCATGCGGTCTGCTGGTTATAGCTCAGGTGGGGCATGTAGTGCCGTACATAATGGTACCGCTGATCGCGCACGGATCGCGACATGTCGATGGCTTCGTCGATCCTGTCGCGATGCCCGAATACATACCGGTGTAAAGGCCCTGCTGCCGGACCCAGAAAAGGGACACCCTGCATGTAGGGTGGCACAGCGACGCCAGTAAGGCTAAGCACGGTAGGACCAAAGTCGGCAAAATTCACGAGTCGGTCTGTTGTTGCGCCGGCATCGAGTGGCGCCAGGTGTTGGTATTTCTCGGGGAAACGAACAAGCAAGGGCACGTGCATGCCGGAGTCCAGTAGTGCACGTTTGTGCCGCGGGAGGCCTGAGCCGTGGTCCGAATAAAAGAAAATGATGGTATCGTCCATCAGTCCGTCAGCTTCAAGACGGGCCAGAACCTCACCCACTTGTTTGTCCATCACCGTAACACAGTCGTAAAACCGGGCGATGGTTTGGCGGACAAGTGGCGTGTCTGGGTAGTACGGCGGTACCGGTGCTGCTGCCGGGTCATGAATTTGTTCAGGGGTTAGCGCGCTTTGAACCTCAGCTTGAAACGTTTCATAAGGCCAAACCATGCTGCGAGACTGGTGGGATACCATGTGGTTGAAGACAGCAAAAAAGGGTTGTTCTTCTGCTCGCCCGCGCCAGTCAGCTGTTGCACTGTTTTCATTCCAGGAAGCCGCAATAATTGTATCGGCGCGTCCGGAATTGTAATCAGTTTTGACGTTGTTGGTGGTATAGTAGCCGGCATCGCGGAGCAGCGCCGGGAATCCGTCCCAGCCTTCCGGCAGCGGGTAATCGGATCGCATTTGGTGCGCGCCCTGCACCGAGGCCATCATCCCGTTGATCAGAGCAGCACGCGATGGCGAGCAAACGGGTGCTGTGGCAAAGGCATGAGAGTAAATGATGCTCTCGCCGGCGAGCTCGTCGAGATTGGGTGTTACCGCGTAGGTATCACCCAGATAGCCCAAAACCGGACTCATGTCCTCCGCCGTGATCCAAAGAATATTGGGTGGGGGGAGGTCTGGCGGTGTTGTACAATTCAGATTCGCAAACAGTAGAAAAATGCAGGCAAACGGAGCCAGCTGACGGGGTGCGTTCATGGGATACTCAACACTGAATGAATGCAGGCGGAGTCAGAACTTATTCCAATTATGCATGAGGATCAAATTTGTGGGATATATGCGGTCGGAATTGTGTCACGTTGCACCACCTGTTCGTAGCTACAGGGGATGGTTTTGTCTGATTTTTTCCTATTTTGAAGGCACGTCACACACGTGTCACCAGGTTGTAGTGCGGCGGGAGAAGAAGTGCGCGAGGTAGACCATCAGCAATACCCAGATCCATCATGTCAAAATTTATCGCGTGTCTTTTTATTGTTTCGATGGGCATATCGTCATGCGATTCAGCTGATGACCCCTCACCATCTGAGTATAATGCCATCCTTTCCAATTTGGCCACGAATGTAATTACCGCAACATACGACGACCTGAATGATGCAGCCGCTGAGTTATTGGATGCAGTGACCGGATACGCTGAAAGCAGTACGCAGGCTCGGCTCAATGCGGCCCAGTCTGCCTGGGTTGCCGCGCGCGAACCCTGGGAGGCCTCAGAAGGATTTTTGTTTGGCCCTGTGATATCAGAAGGTTACAACCTTGCGCTTGATACCTGGCCGATTTCTAAAGCAGATCTGGACGACGTGATGGGCCGGCCTGTGGTGCTTTCTGTAAATTACGTCTCGGACCTGCTGGGAAATGAAAAGGGATACCACACCATTGAATTCCTTTTGTTTGGGGCAGATGGTGGAAAGGAGCCGCTGGACTTCACGCAACGCGAAATTGCATACCTCGTTGCCGCAACGCAAGTCTTGAAAAACACTACGCAGGCGTTGTTAGATACGTGGGCCGTTGGCGGGGGCAACTTTGGGGCAAACCTGATTGACGCCGGCACAACAGGCAGCGTCTACCCAAGCGAGACGGTTGCCATGCAGCTTGTTGTTGAAAGCCTGATTTCCCTCGCGGACGACGTGGCTAACACAAAAATTGAGACACCCCTTGCAACGCAGGATGCGTTTAGTGCTGAGTCGCGGTTCAGCCGTAATTCGGTCAACGACTTCTTGCACAATATCCAGAGCATCCGCAACGTGTATACGGGTGATTATGGTACAGTCGGGGGAGAAGGGCTCGCTGAGTTTATTGCGCGACAGGATGCAGCGCTTAACGAGCGTTTTGCAGGAGAACTGGATATCGCAACCGCTGCCATTGAAGCGATTCCCGAGAGTTTTCGTGATGCGTTGGTTGCTGACCCCGATGCAATTGTTCGGGCCCAGGTTGCGGTTTTTGCGGTACATGAAACACTGGTGGAGCGCATCAGGCCTTTGATACGTTGAGATTCAGATAGGACACCTTTCATCGTTAGTCATGTTTGTTTATCGTGTTGTTGCATTTCTGAATGCTATAATTCACGGATAGGGTCTTCTTTCGGGGCAGTCAGCTATAGATTAGTACACCGACCCTGCAAGAGAATTTTAACTGTTAAGGTTTAAAGAATAGAATCATCCCTTACTATAATTCCGATCAAAGGAGTTGAAAGGCGAAATAAATTGTACGTATCTTTATTTGGATTAAGTCTAAATAAAGATACTTGCAGTGTCATATGTATAAATTCGCACAATGTATTCTAGCAGTGGTAATCATGGGAATGCCGGCAATGGCGTTCGGGCAATCAGAAATGGGGCAGCTCGCCGGCCGGATTACCGATAACAGTGGACAACCGCTTCCAGGTGCCAACATAGTTTTAGAAGACAATGAGCGGGGGACAGCCGCGGATGCTTTTGGGCGTTATAACTTCAGAGATCTAAAACCTGGCAATTACAACGTATTGGTCACTTATGTAGGGTTTAAGTCATCAACTTTTCTTGTTGAAGTTAAATCAGGAGTGCTGACAAGATTGGATGCAAAGCTTCATGATGATGCTGCAGTTATTGGAGAGATTGTCATCCAGAATGAAAAGTTTATCCGAAACCTTCAAGAAACTCAGACTAGTGTAAATGTAGTCAGTGCTGAAGAAATCGAGGCGCTGGCAATTCGTGATTGGCGGGAGGCTGGGCGTATAATTGGTAATTTTCAGAACGATGCGTTTGGCGGATTTACGATTCGCGGCATATCAATCAATGGCGTAGGTTTTGGAGGACAGGGACAGACAGCGCAGTTTTATATCGATGGCGTTGCACAATCGTCAATCGGTACAAGATTTGGTTCTCGTGGTGTGTGGGACGCGGAGGCATTTGAGGTCTTCAGGGGGCCGCAATCTACCGTAAGTGGCCGCAATGCGTTAATCGGGTCTGTTGCTCTTC
>JBCCIM010000219.1 GCA_039111535.1 Bacteroidota bacterium
CAACAGTGCAACCGCTGCATCTTTCAACGCAGACCTTTCAGGCGCTGCTGATGCTGCACTAGCAGTACTCGCGTCAGGCTTCCTCGCGCCGGCAACGGCAGACGATCCTGCGTTTGGCCTCCTCGCTGTGTTTGCAGATGGCACAACAGCACTTCTGCCAGCAATTGACCCGCCACCAGGACCAATGGCAAAATTGCAGGTGATCCACAACTCACCATACGCAGAAGCCGCAGTTGTTGACGTTTATATTAACGATGCGCTTGCACTGGACGATGTAGCGTTTCGCGATGCTACCGGTTTCCTGGAGCTGCCGGCTGAAGTAGCTGTGAAACTCGACATCGTTGGCGGATCTGCTGCTGACAACTCAGCCCCTGTATTTACACTTGATCTGCCAGACGGTCTGCCTGCAGACGCTACGCTGATGGGTATCGCTGCCGGCGACCCGCTGGCGCGTATGGGCAATCCTGCATTTGATATCTTTATCGCTGCAGCACGTGAAGCAGCTGCGACAAGCGGCAACGTTGAAGCGCTCATATTCCATGGCGCTCCAGATGCACCGACAGTAGACGTTGTAGCGCGTGGCGCTGGTATTCTGGTTGATGACATCTCCTTTGGTGAGTTCTCAGCAGACTACTTGTCTGTACCGCCGGCGTCTTACGACCTTGATATCCAGACGGCAGACAACAGTGCAACCGCTGCATCTTTCAACGCAGACCTTTCAGGCGCTGCTGATGCTGCACTAGCAGTACTCGCGTCAGGCTTCCTCGCGCCGGCAACGGCAGACGATCCTGCGTTTGGCCTCCTTGCGGTATTTGCAGATGGTACCACGGCACTGTTGCCGGCGATTGATCCGCCCATGCCAGGTGTTGCCATGGTGCAGGTTGTACACAACTCACCTTATGCTGAAGCTGCAGAAGTTGACGTTTATATCAACGATGAGTTGGCCCTGGATGACTTTGCATTTCGTAGCGCCACAGGCTTCCTCGAGTTGCCAGCCGGCGTACCGGTGAAAATTGACGTAGCTGCTGGTGCATCTACAGACAATTCAGCGCCGGTATTCACCCTGGATCTCGCTGACGGTCTGCCGGAAGCGACCCTGCAGGTAATTGCAGCAGGCGATCCGCTGGCACGTGCTGGCAATCCTGCGTTTGATCTGTTCATTTCAGCTGCACAGAAAGAAGCTGCTTCTAGCGAAAGCGTAGACCTGTTGGTTTTCCATGGTTCTCCGGATGCACCTGCGGTAGATATTGTAGTGCGCGGATTGGGAGCTGTGCTTGACGACATCGCCTTTGGCAACTTCAGCGACGGGTACCTGGCTGTACCGGGGGCCCGCTACGAAATCGACGTAGAGACCGCTGATAACAGCGTAACAGCTGCGTCATTCGAAGCAGACCTTACAGGCGCAAACGGCGCAGCATTGTCTGTATTGGCTTCAGGCTTCCTCGCGCCGGCAACAGCTGACGACCCGGGCTTTGGCCTGCTGGCTGTCTTTGCTGATGGCACAACAGCGTTGCTGCCTGCACTCGTGCAAGACGTAACCTTCACGCTGATCGACGCTATTACAGATGAAGCTGTAGCTGCTTTCGATCCAATGCCGCAGGATGCTGTGCTTGACTTGAGCGCACTACCTAGCTACGTAAACATCCGCGCCAACATCGCAGATGCCAACAGCGTTCGTTTTGACCTCAATGACATTGAGAACTACAGAACGGAGCAGGTAGCACCATACGCACTTTGTGGCGACATCAGTGGCGACTACCTGCCGTGTCACTTGCCACTTGGCGAGCATGTTGTAACAGCAACCGCATTCTCTGCTTCTGGAGAAGCCGGCGTTAGCGGCGACATTGCGTTCAGCGTAGTAAACAATGGCAACGCGGTAACAGCTTTCATGCTGGTAGACGCTGATACGGATACCGACCTGTTCTTGCTCGAAGACGGCATGACCCTCGACTTGAGCACGGTACCCGGTCACTTGAACGTACGCGCAGAAACGGGTGACAAAGTAAAAAGCGTTGCTTTTGAAATGAATCCAACGCCGTTTACGCGGACAGAAAATGTGACACCGTTTGCACTCTTTGGCGACCAGTCTGGCGATTACGCTGCCGGCTCATTTGCCGATGGTGAAAACACAATCACAGCAACGCCATACTCAGAGACCCGCGAAGGCGGTGAAGCGGGTAGCGCACTTTCAATCACCTTCACGGTTACCAGTGGCAGCACAAGCAAAGACCTCGTTCATACGGGTCATTCTGAGGAAGGCGAACGTGAAAGTGGTGGTGATACCATCGCACTCGACGATGAGAACTTCGACGAGCAGCCTGGTTCATTCAAGTTGGGCAACAACTACCCGAATCCATTCAATCCTACCACAACGATCTCCTTTACCCTGCCAGAAACGGCTGAAGTGAGCTTGTTGGTGTATGATATGCTTGGACGCGAAGTAAGAACCCTCGTGAATGGCACGCTTGCCTCAGGTGTAAACGAAGTTGTGTTTGACGCAGCTGGTCTGCCTACAGGCACCTACCTCTACAGGCTTACAACGCCTCAGGGTAGCTTCACCAAAACCATGTTGCTGGTGAAATAGTAAATTTCGCATGGTAGATAAAAGGCCGGCAGGAGTTTTCCTGCCGGCCTTTTTAGTTTTTATAGCTTGTCAGGCGCATCTAGCGTTGCATGCAGCAGGTTAATTACAGGCGGAAAAACCATTATTTGTGTGGGCGTGAATAGGGGTTGTCATATCCAGGTTCGATACTAACTTTACATGCACGCTGTTGGCGTCTCTGTTTGTATGATAGCTAGCCACTTTACATAACCTCACAGAATCACATGAGTAATGCATTTATCCCGCGTATTGGCGGTGTGCTGAGCGCCGACATTGCCGTTCCTGAACATGAACGTGAAGCCCGTTTCTATGCACGCGTGCTCAGTACAGGTGAGAACCCGTACTGGCGAAAGGACCTGATGAACAATCTGGGGATGCCTGTGATAGGTCTGGGGGTACGGACGCCTGCGTATGCTGATCTCCCGCTTCAGTGGATGCCCCACATCCAGGTCGCCGATGTGGCAGCCAGTGCAGCGCGTGCCGTCGAATTAGGTGGCCAGGAGCTTATGCATGGCAAAGATGGCGATGGAAAGAGCCAGTGGGCTGTGCTCCTGGACCCCAATGGCGCTGCGTTTGGCATTGTCCCTGTAGTTGCTGCTTCAGCAATCCCTTCCATTGAAGCAGGAACCACTGCGGACGGTAAAATGCACGTGGGAAGTATCGCCTGGCTTGACCTGACCGTTGCCAACGCTGCAACAACCCGAGACTTCTATGTTCAGGTGATCGGCTGGTCTGCTGAGGATGTCGCGATGAAGCATGATGGTGAGCAATACGCCGACTACAACATGCTTGCTGGTGATGGACATCCTTTGGCCGGTGTTTGTCATGCACGTGGTATGAATGCGGATGTACCGGCTGTTTGGATGCTCTACCTGCCAGTCGACGATCTTGGTGAGAGTCTTCGTCTTGTAGAAGAAGAAGAGGGTAAAATCATCAAAGCTACCAAAGGGCGCGACGGCGACTACGCGTCTGCTGTGGTCGAGGACCCGATAGGCGTGTGTCTGGCTTTGGTGTCAATTTGATTTCTCTTAAGACGCCAGTGAAGTGAAATCACCACTAAAGGCTAGCAGGTGTGTACTTGCCGGCTTTTTTGTGGAGATTAATGCCGGCGTTAGCTGGTACCCTTTCTTGCCCAATACCTCTCGTCGTTTCTATATCTCGAATGATCGTGTCCTGCACATTATGGATCAACAGAGGGACGATATTTTAAATCCTTAGCTATATTGTGGTGTTAAAACGAGTCACGCCACCCTCAATTGGTCGATGAAGCAAATAGAACCTACGCCATACTATTTTGACGACGATGGGATAACCCCTAATAATCAGTTACCTGTACTTGTCTATCGAAATGCCATTCGAGATTTGACTGTCGA
The DNA here is from genome assembly GCA_039111535.1 of Bacteroidota bacterium. Taxonomy (NCBI): domain Bacteria; kingdom Pseudomonadati; phylum Bacteroidota; species Bacteroidota bacterium. The sequence goes on from JBCCIM010000219.1 coordinate 3,976, forward strand.
ATATGCAGACTATTTTGAAAAGACCTTCCAGTCAAATAATTGGACCAACAATTGGCGGGACATCATTGCGTCACGAGATCACTACCACAGTACAACCCATGAAGTACTCGGCATAAGTAGCGGCTCCGTCCGATTAAATCTCGGCGGGCAAAACGGTACTGCAGTTGAGGTGACGGAGGGGGATGTTCTGGTTATTCCTGCAGGTGTTGGGCATTATTCGCTGGTTACCCATGAAAATTATCAGGTGATAGGCGGATATCCTGATGGGGGAGACTGGGATATGATTTACAACGAGCCGGAGAAATATCTGAAGGCAAAAGAGGAAATTGCACAGTTATCAATTCCGAAAACCGATCCAGTTTATGGCCATGGGATGTTCTTGGCAAAATTCTGGGGGAGGCTATAATCTGCGTGGATACGTTTATGCGCAGAAGCAAAAAGGGACGCTGTCTTTATAAGTTTATAGGCTTGGGTGCGTGAATGTGGAGTTTTTGATTTACGGGGCGGTATTGGGCCTTTCAGCAGGGATAGCGCCCGGCCCGCTGTTGGCGCTTGTCATTTCCCAAACACTTCAGCATGGGACCCGTGAAGGGGTACGCATAGCTGTGTCTCCTTTGATTACGGATGCACCGGTAATCTGCCTGGGTCTTGTTCTCTTCACCAGCATGGGCAGTCCTGACTTTATGCTCGGGATTGTATCTTTCTTTGGGGCTGTTTTTGTCGCGTATATGGGGGCAACCAGTATGCGTCAGCAACCCTTTGAGCTTGATTTAAGTCGACAGGCCCCTCGCTCTTATTTAAAGGGCGCCCTTACCAATGTGTTAAGCCTGCATCCCTATCTGTTTTGGTTTTCTGTCGGCGTCCCCACAATGCTAAAAGCCCATGCGTTCTCGTTGTTATCTGCTGTGGGATTTGTCGTGCTTTTCTATGTGTGTATGGTGGGCGTAAAAGTGGTACTCGCACTTTCGGTAGGCCGATCGCGTCATTTCCTGACAGGGGCCAAGTACCTGTGGACAATGAGAATCCTCGGTGTGTTACTGATTGGTTTTGCAATCGTACTGCTCTACGATGGGCTTTTGTTGATCGGGTTTGTTAAATAGAGATAAGTGGAAAATCCGGCAGACGTATTTTCGACGTAGCTTTGGACGTTGACAGGAGATATTGGTATGTCTTTTTTAGCATTGGGCAGCATCGCTTTGCTACAGCTGCTATCCATGATGGTGCAATTGGTGGGGATAAGCACAAGGCACAGCGCACACCCTGATTCGTGAATCCGTTCAAATCAACGTTGTCCACGACTGCAACGCCGGCATAAAGCCATTGAACCAGGGTGTGCCTGTACTAGAACTGGGCGCGGAGTGAAATAGCTGTCATTGTACCGGGCATGGTACGTTCGATGCGTTCAAGGGGGAGTGAAGCATCCGTTGGATTGATGAAGCTCCAATCCACGACGTTTTTCCGATTGAGGACATTAAGTACGTCTGCCCGCAGTTGTATGGTCACATCGTTGAACATCCGCTCATATGCAATACCAAAGTCTACCTGGTAATGTGGCGCCATTTTGTGCGCAGACGGATTTGTCAGGTCGTACGGTGCGTACTGCTCCCGATCGGGATTGTGCGTGGCCAGGTAATCGTAATAAGCCTGCCGAAAGCCCCAGGTCCTTCCCCAGATGCCGTGGGCGCGCAAGGAGGTAGATAATTGTTGTGTAAACGCATGCTCGTGGCTCAGACTGAGTCGGTGTGGCTCGTTCCACGCTGTGGTTTCTAGCCGGTCATCAAACAGTTCGGGATAACGGCGCTTTGCTTCACTATAGCTGTAGCTCAAGCCGACAAGACCGCGCCGGTACTGCTTCTCAACAAAAATACCACCACCATACGCAAAGCCGTCAGACTCTTCGATGTAAGCACTCTCGGGTACCGAGTCCTGGGCATCAATAATTCCCGGTACCAGCAGCGAATGATATTTCAAGGACAGAATCTGTGGCTGGTCCTTGTAATACGACTCAATCCGGAAGCTCCAGCCTTCAGTCGGGACAACAAGGAAATTGGCTGTGTAGTGAATCGCCTTTGGTGGCGCAAGGGTTTCGTCGATGGGGAGCCAGAAACGAATCGACGGTACGGCAGCACTAGGTCCAACACTACTCAAGTCAAACTGATTGACATATTGCCTGTAAACGCCGGCTGCCAGGTGCAATGCATAAGAACCGATGCTGCTACTGGTTACATCGTGTCGAAGCGAAATTCGCGGTTCAAAATACACTTTCTCCCGATCCGGGAGGTAGGTCAGGCGCGTGCCGGCTTCAATGTTTGTATTTAGGCCAATTGCAATTTTGTCGTGCACATAGCCGGCTGCCCGCCAAGTGTCATTTGCCGTTTCAAGTCGAGCAAAGAACGGGCTATCCAGGCGGAACTGGTTGGAAACAGACGTTGCCTCAATACCGGTAATGAGGTGATGATTTTTCGCAACACTCAATTCGAGCTGTGCACTGAGTGTCGTTTCACGAATCCGGTTTTTATCGTCTGGCGTATCTCCCGTATTCAGTTCGTTTGTGAGCGCTTGCTCGATGCCGGCTGTGTCGATGTTGTCTGGCAGCGTGATCGCATTACTGTCGATCATGTTGTAGTTGTGCCGGAGCGTATGCAAGCTGTTGCTCAATTTGAGAACGCCCATGGCACGTGCGCCGAGAAGCCATTCGTGTTTGAGCACCGCGGTCGTATTGGTCCACCGATACTTATCGCGTGTGAGCAGAATGAAATCTGCCTCTGCTACATTAGAAGCAGCAGCGGACAGAAGCTCAGTACCAATGTTGTTTTTACCCTGGTAAGCTGAGAAGTACAGCTTGTGGAAAGGATTGATTGTTATGCGGCCGGCTGCGTGCAAATCAGAAAAACTTACATCAGAACCATGCCGGTGCGGTGTGAAACTCAGCGCGGTAGCATCTACACCAAGCGCTGTTGCAGAGAGCTGGGGATCAATGGTGTTCCAGTCCTGGAGCATGCCATCAAGTGTGTTGTATTTATAAAGGTCCCACACGCTTGTTCTGCCAGCAACCATGAATGCGCTTTCTGCACGGCCTGGTAAATCGAAGCCAAAGCTTACGCGACCATTTGCACTCACCGGATCGAGCTGCAGTGTGACATTGTCGCCGTCTTTGGGTTCAATGTGTTGCTGGGCAGAAATGATGCCGGCAAGCTGGCTGCCAATAGGTGCGCCAAATCCAGCTTTGTGTACGGTTAATCGGCCTATTGCAAGCGGACTAAAGGCGCCAAGCAGGCGGCCCAGGCTAACCGGTTCAAAGACTGGTGCGCCGTCAAGCTGAATCTGGTGTTCGCTTGATTCGCCGCCCTGTATATGCAAATCAACATACGGCGGGCGAATGCCAACAGCCATGGATGCACCGGCGTTGTACAGGACGTCATCAGTTCCCTGGAAGCCAGAACGTGAGAAATTTTCGGGGGTAAGCTTCTCCGCTTTAAGATCAACAGAGGGAAGGCGTTGCTGGAGTCCGTTTACAATAATAGGGTCAGCAACAATAGGAGAGGGTTTGAGGGCGATGCTCTTGCGGATACGACCTTCAGCCGGAATCCAGACGCTGTCGAGTGCTGGTTCGTAACCTACATACGTAGCCACAACTGCATGCGTACCTTTTAGCAAAGAGGTAAAGCTGAACATGCCGGCGCTGTTTGCTGCTGTACCCGTGGAGGCATCTGCCAGAAACACGTTGGCGTAGGGGAGGGGTTCACCCGTTTCAATATCGACAACGATGCCAGCCAAGTCGCCATACTGCGGTTCTTCTTGCGCACGCTCGACCAGCACATAGGTACCACTCGAAAGCTGGTAGAAATCCAGTTCAGCAGCCTCGGTAATACAGCGCAAAATGTTTTCAGCAACTTCATTTCGTGAATTACAGAAAATGGTCTGGTTGCTGATCAGTATGGGATCGTACAGCAGGTTCATCTTTGTGGTGAATACCAGCTGCTCGAGTGCTTGCTCAAGCGCTACTTCGCGTAGAACAAGGGTGTACGTTTCCTCTTCATTCTCTTGTGCCAACACAGGCATGCAAAAACTGCTGCTCATCAACAGGATGAGCAACAGTGTTGGTAGGAATGAAGGAATCCTATCCATTCGCATATTATTATCCAGAATTGATCTTCGCTTAAGAACTACGGGGGATCGCTAAAAAATCTCGTATCCTCGGCTTGTTAACCGGTAGTTTAGCGCCTTGGATGTGCAAATGTCGTCCAATATGGTCTCGATAGTACCAGGTTTGGCCAACATAATTGTCAGTGAATCATCCAGGGTAGACAGGTTCTGTACGGTAATCTCAACATCAAATCTACGTTCCAGTTCTTCAAACACTGACTTAAGTGATTCGTTGTAGACAGAGAATCCTGCTTCGCGCCAAATTAACGTTGCGTTGATATCCGCTTGCTCCACACTTTCAGGCATGGGGTTAGCTCCCTCTACAACGATTCTATGACCCGGTTCACTCAAAATCAATGTTTTGTTAGGGTTCTGGTTTGCAGTCACAGCAACCCGTCCGGACGCCAGCGTTACAGCTGTACTATTTAACGTTTTTGACCAGGAACGGACGTTAAATTCTGTCCCCAAAACGCTCACTTCAGCATTAAAAGTCTGTACTGTGAAAGGCACAGTAGATTTGTGAATTTTAAAGTAAGCTTCACCTTCAAGTGCGACATTGCGCAGCTTGGGGGCAACAAAGGGGATAGAAGAGAATCCGCGTTTGTACGTCAGGCTTGCACCGCTGTTGAGCTCAACAGATGATCCATCTGGCAAGTTTACAGCTACAATTTGTCCTGGGATACCTGTTTCAGTAACAGGCACGTTCCAGTACCACAAGCCTGCAAACATCAAAATGGCAAAGGAAGCCGCCAATGCAACCCAACGGTTGGTGCGTACAAGCCGAAGGCCAGGCTTGGTAGCAGGCCGGTCAACATTGATGCTCCGTAATGTTGTCTTATGGGGTACACTGGGTGTCTTGATGTCATCTGCAATGCGCGCTTTAAGGCGCATCCACATTTCTTCTTTATCTTTATCAGCGCCGGCCTGTGGTTTGGCCTCCGCTTCACCAATCAGGTCCCAAACACGCGACAACTCTCCCTGCATAGGGGAGCCATCTTGCGAGATTGCCTTCTGGACCTCGATCGGCAAACTATTTTTATTATTCGCGTTCATTTTCATGAGTCCAACAAGCTCGGTTCATATCCTTGAATTTGACCGTGGATGTACTTTAAAGCCCGGACGAGGTGGTTATTCACGGTTCGCGGAGAAACATCCATTATTGCAGCTACTTCCTGGTGACTAAGTCCCTGGTAGCGGCTCAATATCAGCGCTTCTCGCTGCCGTAAAGGCAACTCATTAATCCATTCATCCATTTTATCTTTCAATATCCCTGCCGCAAACGTATCGTCGGGTGCAGTAATTTCTCTGCCGCCGCGCTCCGGAAGCGTTGCAAGTTTGGCATCTCGCGATACCTTGTCGCGCTGATGATTGAATGCCAGATTTCTGACAATCAGGTACAGCAACGATTTGAGAGATTTATTAGGATTCAGGGTTTCTCGCTTTTCCCAAAGTTTCAGGAAAGTCTCCTGAACCAAGTCAAGTGCAACTGGCCGGCTCTTGATCAAATACATTGCATAGTTTAGCAATGGGTCGTAGAGTTGTGAAAACACCTCTTCGAACGCAGAGTGATCTGAAGCCTTCAGCCTGTTACACCAATCAGAAAATCGATCCTCAGAAGCCATATTGGGCTTTTTCGTAATCCCCTTATTGGTGGTTGGTACTGAACTATAAGCTAAAACGATTGATTGAGACACAATGATTTTGGTAAGGCGTGCTTTCAGTGATTCAACATATCGTTGTTTTGAATGCAGTACCCGGTAAGCGGAGCGTGTGACTACCGCTGTTTTTGATTAATCATTGATTCACAAAAATATGCGTGCCAGGGGTAGACACGCAGTTCGGATGTGTTAAACTGGCACGCAGCGGATTGATCCAGCTGCAGCGCGTGCCTTGATCAAATTGTTACCCTTGTTGAGCCGGCCTTCAATTCGGTCCTTTTCTTTGTCTCCTGAAAAAGTAAAGGCTTTGTCGAGGAAGACGGTATCGCCTTCAAGAAGTAATTTGGCTTCAATTTGCGGTTTTAATCGCAAAGCAAGCTCACTGCCGCATACGGAGAAACGCGCATCGTCAAATTGCTCAATTTCAAACGAGACGTCGCAACCCTGGGCTTCCGCTTCGATGGTTCCTTCGATATTGGTCACCGTTGCTTCGCCGCTGTGGAAGGCGAGTGTGG
>JBCCIM010000220.1 GCA_039111535.1 Bacteroidota bacterium
CCGCTTCCAGGTGCTTTACAGTCTAACTTAGCAATGCTTCTCTAAGCCACAAGGCTAACATACTATGACATAGGGGGGAGCATGGGTGCGCGGCTGGTAGAAATCTTACAAGAAATGCTGAACGACGAAAGCATCTATCCTTCGACATTCAACATTCCTTGTAAGATATTCGAAATTCAACCCATCCCTTTCCAGTCGCTATCCGTCAGTACCGGAATGTCTTCCTGGTGAACCGGCATCATGCCTTTGGTCTCTGCCTGCCAGTCATCATCCAACACAACAGAAACGCGGTCATTGTGGATGAGGACCGGGCCGTTGTAGCGGTGCTCGCGCGGGCCGTTTTCGAGTTTCAGTACACCGCGGGGACATACTGCTGCGCATACACCACAACCCACGCAGGAAGAACGAACGATATTCTGGCCGCGCTGGGCGTACCAGCGGACGTCGATGCCCATTTCACAATACGTGGAGCAGTTGCCGCAGGAAATACACTGGCCGCCGTTGGTGGTGATGCGGAAGCGGGAGAACCATTTCTGCAGCATCCCGAGCGTAGCCGCCATGGGGCAGCCAAAGCGGCACCAGACACGGTTGCCGAAGATCGGATAGAAGCCGGTGCCTACCACGCCGGCAAAGATCAACCCGATAAGAAATCCATACCACTTGGAGAACGACGCTGAAGCTTGTCCGAGCACTGCCCCACTTGTCGCAGAGTTCGTCCAGAGTAACGCCGTGGTTACAACAACAAAGACAACAACGCCGTGGATAATGTACCGCTCATATTTCCAGGCTTTGACGGAATTATCAGACAGATGCCTGAACGGGTCACCCAGGGTTTCAGCCAGTCCGCCACAACCGCATACCCAGGAGCAATACCATCTTTTGCCATAAAAGAACGTGAGGATGGGTGTGGCGAGGAAGAACATCAATCCTCCCCAAAAGACCATAAACACGCCGAGCTTACCAGAGCCCGTTAGCCAATCGATGCTTGAAGGCCAGAGGTAGTCGTACTTGAGGGGCCAGAAGTAGGAAAAGTAAAACTCGGGCTGGTTGAACATCACCAGCAGCGAGGGAATGAGGAACGCAAAGCCGAGTTGGAAGAACATCACTGAAATGGTGCGCAGAATCTGGTATTTGTTGTGGCGATACTTGTAAAGCATCCGCACGCCCATTATGAGTACAGCAAGGGTGTAAAGGGTGCCGTACATGAACCATTTATCTGCCGGCTGATTGCGCAGCAGCTGACTCAACGGCTCAAAAATGGTTACGAAGTTGGCCAGCCACGCGTCTTGCCAGTAGAGGATGATGTAGAAGCCGGTAAATACAATGCCGAGGGTCCAGCCAACCAGGCCTTTCACGCCGGCCATGGCGGAGTTCAGCCACACGCCATCGTTGTTGATGCCTGCCGGCCGGTTGAGGTAGCGCTGGAAATAGATGAAAGCACTCGTTGCAATGGCGGCCAGTCCGCCCCAGAACATGAGGGCCGGCTGGTCGATGCCAATCCCCCACAGGGCCACAACCCAGGTAAGGAGCCCGAGGCCCAGAATAACCATCCCCACCCGCTCCATCGCCGTAAACTTGGCGGTTGGGCTTGTCAATTGAAAAGTAACGTCGTATCGCTGCATGGTGATATAGGTCGTAAATAATTTGGGGAGGGTGGTTATCCAAAGATGTTTGCAAGGACGCCTTTCTTCGGCGCCATTTGCACGGGATTGTCCGGGTTTTGCCGGTTGTAGGTTGCTACCAGCTCGGGCTCGTATTTCTTGTAGAATTCCGGGTCGAAATTCGCTTCAGCCAGATGGGTCAACACATAGTCAATGGTGCGTTTCTCCAGCAGCCACTTTTCGCAAAGCGCGTGGCGAAACCGGATGCCCAGTAAATTGAATCCAACAACCTGCTGGTTGTCTTTCCGGTAGTTGATGCGGATGAGCTCTTTCTTCCGATCGCTAATCCAGAGCAGCGTTTCGATGCCTTCTTCTGGTTTGGCAGAGATGGTCCCGTAGGTCTGGTACTCAATTGAGAAGAACTTGGCGGAGTTGAAGAAAAGCGGTGGATTGTATCGTTGCTGTACGCCGCAAATGGTGCGGGCAACGGTTTTCCCCTGGTGCCGGCCGGTGTACCAGAGCTGGTCAATCCGGCGGTAGCCAATCCCATCTTCCCGAAACTCAGCGCAGTCGCCAATCGCGTACACATCCGGCATGTTGGTCTGCAAAAATTCGTCTACCAGCACTCCGCGGTTGGTTTCCACATCCGACGCTTCTACAATCCCAATGTTGGGCGCAACCCCCGTGGTGAGGCCAAGAAATTGGCAGGGAATTTCTTCGTCTTTGCTGGACACAATCGCGCGCACCCGCCCGTCATTGTCGCCCAAGGCTTCTTTAAGCTCAGTTTGTAACTGCAAGTCTACATGGTGATCGCGAATTTCCTGGTTAATGATCTGCGACTCCTCAAGCGGAAACAGGTGCTCGAAGTAATTGGTCTCGCGCACCAGAAATGTAACGGGTATGTTACGCGAATGCAGCATCTCCACCATCTCAATGCCAATCAGTCCCCCACCAACAACCACAGCCCGGTTGATGTCTTTGGTGTAGGTTTCCATTGCTTCGAGGTCGGGAATGCCATACAGCCCCTGCACGCCTTTCAGGTCTTGCCCTGGCCAGCCAAAGAAGCGCGACTTGGAGCCTGTGGCGATGATCAGCACATCGTAGTTGATCGCATTGCCTTGTTCGAGACTCAGCGATTTGCCGGCGGCATCGATACCCGTCACGCGGTCGTGGATCAGGTCAATCCGGTTTTTCTCCCAGAAGTGGTCTTCGTACGGTTTGGTATCCTGGTACCGCATGTGGCCCATGTAGATGTACATGAGGGCGGTGCGAGAGAAAAAGTGTTTGGTCTCGGCGGATATGATGGTGATGTTGAAATCACTCCACTTCCGGATATACCGGGCTGCCGTAACGCCGGCGATCCCGTTTCCGATGATTACTACGTTTTTAGACATGGGCTGCTTGTTATACAAAAAGGTCGGTGGCAAGATAAGGCATGCTTGCGCGTCTACAAAGATAGTGGGCAGGAATTGCAGATCGTTACAAGATTGAGTGTCGAATGCCGAATTTCGATTGCCGAATGAGGGGTGACGAAGCGCTCCTTTCATGTCCTCCTGAGCCTGCGAAGGATCTCTTGACGAATAGCATCCGGCTCTTTTAACAATAGCACCCTGCTCTCCTCCATGTAATCCTGAACTTCGTGAAGGATCTGGGCAAGCAGTATGCCATCCTATCCCTCGCTTGTTGCTAAAAAGAATGGGTCCCGGATCAAGTCCGGGATGACGTCAAGGGATGGTAGGAGGCGTAAAGAAGGCGGTAAGTTGCCGGCATCCTTGCTAGCCCCAATCGGCACTCGACAATCGGCATTCGACACTAAAATCCCCCGAGGCAGAACAACACTGCACCTAACGATTACCAGAACAAAACCAACCGGCAAACCTCCTCCCCCCGTGACGTACGGTATCACAGGAAATATCACCAAGCAGGAAATCTGGACCCCCATCGGGACCCTCGTCGCCTGGTTGCTAAAAGAGAGTATCCCCTTTGTGTTGGAAACAGCTGTAGCTTCAGGATTGGTGAAGCGCGAACTGCTCAGCAGCGAGCACGCTGCAAAGTATGGCAATCCGAACCTGCCGCAAGCCTCAGACGTGATTCTTTCATTTGGTGGTGATGGCACACTGTTGTCCACCGCGCATAACGTAGGCGCACACCAGACCCCAATACTCGGCGTCAACTTTGGCCGGCTCGGGTTTCTTGCAGATACAGAAGTAAGCAACCTCAACGATACAATTCGCCGGCTTGAGCAAGGTGCCTACCGGATACAGGAGCGGATGGTACTGGAAGCCCGGTTTGAAGGCAAAGAAGGCCCTGAAGTGCACTGGGCGCTAAACGACTTTGTACTAGAGCGCAGCCTGATGCCGCAGCTGATCTCGGTGGAAGTCAGTGTAGACGGTGCCCCACTCACAACCTACTGGGCAGATGGCTTGATTATCTCAACCCCCACCGGGTCCACAGCGTACGCGCTGTCCGTTGGTGGCCCCATCCTCGCGCCAGGCAGCAACGTGATGGCATTGACCCCGATTGCGCCGCATACACTGACAGTTAGGCCTTTGGTATTGCCGGCGTCTGCCATCATTACCGCCGACGTACAGGCCAACAACTTTGTCTTCGCCGCTGACGGCCGCAGCACCAGCTTCGAAGGCACCAGCCCCCAGTTCTCCATCAAACGCGCTCAACACAGCGTAAGGCTGATTAAATTGCCTGAACAAGATTATTTTCAAACCTTGAGGTCGAAGCTTCGGTGGAGCGGCAGGTAAAAGTGCCGAGTTTCGAATGCCGAGTGTTTGCAGCATGGCACTATCCCTCACCCACGTCGTCCTGAGCAAAGCGAAGGATCTGGGCGAGCAATCAACCTGGCAAAACCACTGCCCTACAGGCAAAGCACCACATCTGCCAGCCCAAGCAATTCGACACTCGACACTCGGCAATCGACATTCCCCACCCCTTCTCTCAAAAACTTCATCAAGCCTGTAATTTTTTCCGGATCATTTATCAGGGGAAAGGCTATAAGCGTAACAATTTTCAGTCCTCGCTGGTCGGGTAGCTCAGTTGGTAGAGCAATGGACTGAAAATCCATGTGTCGGCGGTTCGATTCCGCCCCCGACCACACGAAAGCCCAAGATGAGCCATGCCGGCTTGTGTTGGGCTTTTTCGTTTTCATATCATGGCGCCACGATTTATCACCATAACACGCCCACTCGTTCAATTCGGCAAACGAAAGCCGCAATGAGGTTAGTTTCAAACCGCTTATATGTCTGCATCGTTCTGATAGATCGCTAATTTCCAAATCCTCTTTACCTTGCCGGTACCTCTTCGACATGGATTTTTCGCTTATTACTTTAGCTACCGTCGGATCTATCTGGCTAATCAGATTTCTTGCGATACGTCTCAATTTCTATCCTGTTGGCCCTAAAACAACGGCATGGCAAAGACTCACATCTTCTACCAACCTGGACATAGTACCTGCCACATCTTTTAAAGCACCGTGTCTGAAAGGCGAGTATCGCGGCTTGCATATGACAATCGGTTCACATCCGTATTTCGAAGACAACCCCAAAGATATCAGCACGGAAATCAGGCTGCTTTTGCCCGATGCATCCAACAACAAGTACATTAGAAAACGAGGCAAAGGCAATATCAGGCGCCTCTACAAGCGCGCTACTTCCATTTTTCCTGATGACTATAGCCTGGCATTTGAAGACAATGAAGTACTGTATCGAGAAGGCGGCATGCGAAGCAGTGCCGCTAAGTTTAGAAAGCTCATGGATTATCTTTGTGATCTCGTCTATGTATATCCCCATATCATTCAGCTAGGAGGAGAGGCTGTGCCCATTTTACAGCCGATAGCATCGAATGAAAGCCATCCCCTCAAAGCCATGGCTATTCGGTTACTTGAAGAAATTGACCTGTTTACTTCATCAAAATTCGAATCGCGATTATCGCTGGTTTACTGTAAACAGTGCCTTACCAGCTTCTCGTCTCATGAAATAGTAATCGGACGCCTTTCTTCTACCCAACTCTACGCCTGCAGAACATGCCAGCAGAGCCGCGTCTACTACGAGGGGATCAAACTCATCTTATTACTGGATGACAAGATGAAGGATAAGTGGATTCAGAAAGACAATAAGCTCTACGTTAACGGGTTCAAGCAACGGAAGCTGATTGATTTTGATGAAGTTATTATCGAACAGGCAACCGACAAAGCCGTCGCTTCTTTTGCCATAAAAGTGGGCAACGACACAGATGCCTACAGGACTCAGCGATACAAAAACACCCCTTGTACAGTGATGGCCGGCAGCACTATATCTGAAAACACCATGCATATGCTGGAGCGCGTATTTGGACGGGTACAACGCAACGGAGCCGTGTGAGTAGCAACCCTGCTTCACCTCATTCAGAGATATGTTGATTTGAGCGTGAACCTTTGCACCCTACTTTACCAATTGTTTGGTCTGGCTCCCGTTGCGTACGGTTGTTTTAAATGGCAGCGGCACAAACCGGCGTAGTTGCTTGCCATTGAAGTTATGGGCGAGGGGTGTCATCCTTCTTTTGGTTTGTATCGGGCGTTTTTCGTTTACGGCTTACGTTTTTGGCATCTCCCCTGCTGCGCTGCAAAAAGGATGAGATTTGGCTATATTTGGGTGTTTGCACAGCTGTTGTGCCGAGCACCAACACCTTCCACCCATAGTCCTATGCATACCGACGCAAGAACCCTCGACAACAACACCGTCATCGAAGCTGATCTCTGTATCGTTGGCGCCGGCGCTGCCGGCATCAGCCTTGCGCTGGAGTGGATCGACACCCCTTACAACGTTGTTGTGCTCGAAGCCGGCGGCTTTGATTTTGAGAACGAAACGCAACAACTCAACAAAGGAGATATCACAGGCCGGCACTATTTCCCGCTCAGCTCTACACGGCTCAGGTACTTCGGCGGCACCACCGGACACTGGATGGGCTTCTGCTCCCCCTTCGACCCAATCGACTTTAAAAAACGCGACTGGGTGCCCCACAGCGGCTGGCCCATTTCCCGTGAAGACCTCAACCCTTTTTACAAGCGGGCACAACCCGTTCTTGAACTCGGGACCCATGACTGGGATGCTGACTACTGGGCCGACCAAAGCGAAGAAAATGTCCTCTTGCCCTTTGACCCGGAACGGGTGTGGACCAAGGTCTGGCAATTCAGTCCGCCTACCCGGTTCAACACCAAATACCGCGATGCGCTGGTGAACGCCGGCAACATCCACCTGTACACGCACGCCAACGTCTGTAATATCGAAACCAATGAAGGCGTATCTCACGCAGAAGGGCTCGAGATCCGCTGCCTGAACGGTCACACACACCAGGTACGCGCGAAACAGACCGTCCTGGCTTGCGGCGCTATTCAGAATACGCGCCTCCTCCTTGCCTCAAACAAACAAGCGCCCAGAGGACTTGGTAACGACAACGATCTGGTAGGTCGGTACTTCATGGATCACGTGGAAATTGATTCAGCGCATCTGGCGCTGCCGGCAGCCGGACCTATGGATTTTTACATGTTCAGCTTTTACGAAACACCCGCCCGCGGAGAACTAGCGCTGAGTGAAGCCTTGCAAGAGGAGCATAAAACCCTGAACATGACCGCCGGCCTCTTCCCGGCCTCCGGCAATGTGCGTACAAAAAGTCGCTTCGATACATTCCCACAAACTGCCGAAGCTACCCTCCAGTGGTGGGATGGTATTGAGCAAGCCTACAAAGCCGGCAATCGCAATTTGCCTGATGTCTCACAACACAAGCTGTACCGGATGGCAACGCGCATGGAAACGGCTCCTAACCCTGACTCGCGGGTGATGCTTGGAGAGAACACCGATGCACTTGGGATGCCGCTTGTGGATTTACACTGGCAACTATCCCCGCTCGACAAACACACAGTGCGCGCATTTTATGAGGCGCTGGGGAAAGAGGTTGGGCAGATTGGTCTGGGCCGGCTACAAATACTGGACTGGGTCTATGAAGATGATCCGGCCTGGCCGTCGCACCTCGGCAGTGGCTGGCATCACATGGGCACAACGCGAATGCACGAAGACGCCAACCAGGGTGTGGTAGATGCAAACAACAAAGTGCATGGCATCGACAACCTCTATGTTGCCGGCTCCTGCGTGTTCACCACATCGAGCGCAGTTAACCCTACACTGACCATCGTTGCCCTGTCACTGCGGTTATCTGATCATCTCAAAGGCGTTATGGGATCATAACAAGGCCCATCGCTGACTCAAACTATCAATGAATAATAACCCTAACTAACTTGCTACCGCACGGGTCTTCTGGAATCATTCATCAACTTACTACACATCAACGTAAGCATACCTTATTGTCCAATGGCGTTTTACCAACTCAAGAACAGAAGGGTACCAGCCCCCCTTGTTAAATTGCAGCACTTCCAGTGATTTCATCAATTTGTCTACACAATCATTTATAAAACAAACCAATACCATTTAATAGATTGGCAAACTGAGTCCACAGTGCATCTTCATCGTGCCATTCAGAGAAGTCAGTAATATTGTATTCCATTAGTTGCTCCCTAAGCCTTTCTGGCCAGGAACTTCTTTTCCATTCATCATCCAATGCAATGGGTACGATAATATCTCGACCAGCTTCTTTTTCCAGCTTGCGGGCTTTTTTAATTTCGTGTTCAACCCAGTCACTTTTGACAGAAAACTTGGATAGCACAACGATTACCAACTCATGGAGACGCATTGCTCTATCCAATTGCTTTTCGATGCGGCCGGCTTTGAACCGATGAGCGTCCCGCCAGAAGCGAATCCCTTTACTACTCAGGAGATCACAAAGTCGATCGACAAATTCGCCATCTTTATGGCAGTAGGATATAAAAATTGGCCCAATTTGAACGGCTTGCGTGGCCCGAAGATCATATACCCTGTAAACAATCTCGTTTATCTGATTATTACTCAGCCCTTGTTCGTACAACCTGGCTTGTTCTATTTCCCATTCACTAAAACCCAGGCCCTGAAGAAACTTTTTAGGTATCGGATAGGATCGCCTAAGGGAAAGATTGTCAATGGAACTCACATCAAAGTGATAACAAGTATCCAGCTTGTGTGCGACAGATAGATCCGTATCGGATATTGAAGTTCTCCCAAACGGCGCCTGATAAAAATGGGTTTGTTCAACGATGGTCTCTGAAAAAAGTGAAAAATGTAGCTTGGCTTCTTGAAGGTCTGCTTCGCTCAAATCTGTAAGACTCAGATCAGCATAGCGTAGATCGGCACCAACCAATTCAGCTTTGACAAGCTCTGTATTGATCAGTTTTGCCCCCTTTAGTTTTGCCCCTTTAAGATTTGCTTCGGAGAAATTGACATCTGCTAGTTTTGCTCCGGCAAGGTTAATTTCCGCCAGATTTATGCTCGTCAGGTCTGCCCCCCTCAGGTCTACTTCTACATCGGAATTTGCTTCACGCCATTGATTCCAGATTTCCACACCATTTTTGAGTACGTAAACATGCTCCAGATTCGGCATACTGATTCAGGGCTTTGTTGGGTAAAGACTAAATTTACTGATGAGGGAGGGCGAGAGGGATTAAAACTAAAATCACTGATTAAGCAAAGCGTAATGCTGCCAGGTATGTCAAACAGTTTTGCCACTTGAGTTCGGCAACATGTCAACCGGCGTATGCTCCTTCGCAGCTCGCCTTTGTAAAGCTTATTGACGCGCTTGTTAATAGAACAAATCGATGCCATCAAGTAGGCTCGCGAACTGTTTCTTTAACTTAGCCTCATCTTTCCATGCAGAAAAATCCAATACCTGGTATTCTTCGATTTGCGCTCTCAGCCTTTCCGGCCATCTACACTTCTTCCATGCATCGTCAAGTGCAATTGGCACTATCACATCTTTCCCAGACTCTTTCTCCAACCGGCGAGCTTTTTTAGCTTCATATTCGACCCAGTCAGAACTGACAGATTCCTCCGACAATACAATCAATACAAGATCATTTAATTTCATGGCGCGATCCACTTGCTTCTCCAGTCGACCAGCTTTCATTTCATGAATATCGCGCCAGTAACGCACACCTTTTTCAGTAAGCAGCTTGCCAATTTCGTCTACAAATTCTTTGTCGGCATGGGAATATGATATAAACATGGGTGCTATCTGTATAGATTGGTTAGCACGTAGATCATAAATGTGATAGATAATATCATTGATCTCTGAGTTTGAGAGATCAGGTCGAAGGAGTCTTATTTCTTCAATTTGCCAATCTGTGAGACCACATCCACGTAAAAACGACGGAGATAAGTTCAGCGATTTCGCCAATGTCTTGTTATCGAGAATGCTTGGTCCCTGATGCTTGCAAAGATCTATATCTTTCACTTGCGAAAGATCGACATTTATAAAAAGAGTCTCTCCTAAATGCGCGCTTTCCAAACTTGCTCCTGTTAATTTTGTAGCATCGAAAAACGCCTCGTACAAAACGCTCTCATACAAGCTACAATTCATCATTGAAGTTCGTTTTAAACGCGCTCCACTGAGCACAGCCTCTGTCAGGTTTGCATTGTCTAGTTTAGACATGTAAAAGTCTGTTTCTGTCAACTCAGCACAACTCAAATCCGCATCTCTTAGATTTGCATACCTGACTGAAGCTTCAACCAATACTGCAGAAGTCATTTCGGC
>JBCCIM010000221.1 GCA_039111535.1 Bacteroidota bacterium
CCCGCATTTTATGCAGCATGTTCTTCTCAAGAGCAATTGCAGACCTCCATTGAAGGTGTCGAAAGCAATGGCAGCCGGCTGCAGGCAATCCACACA
The DNA here is from genome assembly GCA_039111535.1 of Bacteroidota bacterium. Taxonomy (NCBI): domain Bacteria; kingdom Pseudomonadati; phylum Bacteroidota; species Bacteroidota bacterium. Next base: position 97 of record JBCCIM010000221.1, read on the forward strand.
CAGTTTGATGCAATGGCAGCCTGGATTGGGCATCCCAACGTATACTTTGTCAAGTTGGAAGATCTGGTGGGCGCGCCGGGAGCGCGTGGCAATAAAAAACAGGCTGAAACGCTCCGGCACATTGCAGCATTTCTCGGGATTCATCTGGATGATATTATGCTGGATGTATTGCAGGAAAGTCTTGCGGCCAGCGGTTCTCCGGCATTGTATGAACAAATCGGTAGTTGGAAGCGAGCCTTGACAGCACCGCAACTTGTGCGCATGCAGGTGCTTATGGGAGATCGGCTGCTGGCACTGGGCTACGAAGCCGGCAGTGCCCCTCCGAATGCACAACCGAAACCTGCACCAGCAAAGCTGCCTGAGCGGCCGTTACAGTCCTCACCTGTTGCGCAAGATGTAAGGCCGGCGCCACGCCACAGCACATCAACATACCAGGGAGAAAATCTACTCTTTCTAATATCGCAGCCACGGGCAGGATCAACATTGATGCAGCGTGTGCTCGGATCACATGAGGCAATCCATGCATTGGCTGAACCATGGGTGATGTTGCATCCACTTTATGCACGTCGTTCACAAGGGATACAAACCAACTATGATGCTAACCTTGCAAGAGCAGCCCTGGATGATTTTGTGGGGGCGCTCCCCGGGGGCTGGGAGGACTACATGGATGGGATCCGGGCCATGGCTGGTGTGTGGTACAACAAGGTACTCACAGGTACCGGTAAACCGCTGTTCCTCGACAAAACCCCGCGCTACTATCACATCATTCCTGACCTGGCAGCTTTATTTCCGGCTGCAAAGCTGATGATCCAGCTTCGGAATCCGCTTGCGGTATTGTCTTCTGTGCTTACTACCTGGGTGGGCAAAAACTGGAGCCGGCTGAGTATGCACCGTGATGATATTTTACTGGCGCCGGCGCGCATTGCCGAAGCCCTGCATGTACTGGGCGATCGATTGATTACCATTCGGTACGAGACTTTTGTTCAGGATCCCGATGCAGAAATGCTGAAACTTTGCAGTGCGTTGGGCCTCCGTTTCAACCCGGAGATGTTGAACTATGGTGCCAATCCTGCGCCTCCAGGCAGGATGGGAGATAGCATTGGCGTACATCAACACAACCGGCCGCAGTCTGGTAGCCTGGATAAGTGGAAAAATACGTTTACAAATCCAACGTACCGTTTACTGGCTGAGATTGTCCTCACGCTCACAGGCCCAGAGATCCTGTCTCGGCTGGGCTACAGTTTTGAAGGCCTTTATGAACAGCTGCTGCAGCTTCCGATGCAGGACGCCGGCGCAGTGGGGCGCGACCAAATGATTGCCATGGTGGCAGCACTTCAGCTTTCACCCGAAAACGTAGAACGCATTACGCCCTTGATGGGGCCATATCTTACTGGTGAGCAAACAGCAACACACCAATCGCTCAGCATCTAGTTGTCCGCTGTGCTGTCGTACTCTGGGTGAAATTTGTTATACTACAAGTTCACCAGATGGTCAGTATCGATATGGACAACATGCTGCTCCTTGGGGGCGGTGGTCACGGTAGTGTCGTTGCCGCAACCGCGCGAGCATTAGGGTACAAACTAGTAGGATTTGCAGATCGCAGCGCAGCACGCGTGCCCTATGCCGATGCTGTATGGCTGGGTGATGCGGAGCCCACACAACTGCGGCAGCAACTGCCAGCAGGCGTGTCTGTTGCTAACGGTTTTGGATACATCGGACAAGGGATCCTTCGGGCAGCGCAGTACAAACAATGGTTAGCTGAAGGATTTGCCTTTCCTGCCCTTATTCACCCACACGCTATCGTCGCTGAACAAGTTGAGATCGAAGCCGGCGCGCAAATCATGGCCGGTGCAGTTGTGCAACACCAGGCCCGGGTCGGGCAAAATGTAATTGTTAATACAGGCGCTGTGATAGAACACGGTTGTGTGGTTGAGGCACATGCGCATGTGGCCTCGGGCAGTGTGCTCTCCGGTGAGGTGCATGTTGGCCGGGGATGCCACGTTGGCGCAGGTGCAACGGTGATACAAGGTGTCCAGTTGGGGGCAGGTAGCGTAATTGGTGCAGGGAGCGTGGTAGTCAGAGACGTTGCACCCTATACACGCGTCCTTGGCGTGCCTGCTCACCATACGGTAAAGGTGCTGCCAAAGCGACATTTTGATTAGATGTGGGGCTCGTCCTGGTCGGCCAATCTTTCCACGCATGGGCAAATTGTACACCCGAAAACAATCAAAACAGGCTAAAAAACGCGATTGTTGAATTGGTGCACTCTTTGGTCTAATCCATATCAAGCGTGATCTCGTTCTGAATAAGAACATGGTCAAAATACATTGGGCCACCCTGAACCCTACAACAGATTTGTACAGGTCGTGTGGACAATTAGCAGAGAAATAGATGTTTTAATTCCATGATTGGGATCTGGAAACAGGATTTTTAAGATAATTGTCCACACGACTTAAATCACACATCGGGGCCCATTTATTGGTTCGCGCATTCTGGATGAAACCAGCGTCGGTATTGCACACCCGGCGCTGCGTTACCAGATCTGAATACCAGCACAAACCATTGATGCCGGCTTGCGTCGGCACTGGTCATGCCGGGAGAACGCCTTAACGACATGGATCATAAGACGACAATTGAGCGCATCCTGGCTATCGAAAAGGCAATGGATGTGGCAGCCATCAGGTATAAAGGAGTACACCTCTGGCCGTTTGTGCGGATGCAGCTGTGGCAACGTTTGTTGCATCCCAATAAGTACGCGCCGCCGGCAGCCATTGGGCTCAGACGGCTGGCGCATAAATTGTCGCAGGGCTTTTTTCGGCCTGATTTCTACGCCCCTTATCTCGAACACGCCAAGCGCCACCGCAGCAATCTTGCAGAGTTGACCGATTTTGGTTCTGTGGATGTGCTGTTTTTTTCCCGTCAGGAAGAACACGAGGATGTGTTTGGGGGGCGGTACTATAACCGGCTTGTCGATCCGTTCATCGACCTGGTGAAAACGCAGTATACCTTTTTAAAACTCGAGCTGATTACCGATCAGACGCAAGAGACATTACCCCGCTTCGAACACACCTATTTTTTTGACTCCCTGGATTACCTGCGTTGCGACGCCCAGCGGAGTGTAATTGCGGCCTTTCAGGAATCTCCAACCATTGAGCGTATCCAGCAAGGCAATGTGCTGACACAGTTGTTGGCCGGCACGCGATTTGACCTCGCCCTCACAGAAGAGTACCTGATGATGGAAGGGGAGCGGCTGTTACATTATATCAGATACTTCAAAGAGGCCCTTGCAGCAATTCGCCCGAAAGTAGTAATGCTCAGCAATTACTACGACAATCTGGGTATGGCGCTGGTCTCCGCCGCAAAGTCCATGGGCATTGTCACCGTTGACATTCAAAAGGATGTACAGGGGCAATACCACGGCATGTATTCTTGCTGGGATAAAGCACCAGATGCCGGATACGAAATGATTCCGGATATTTGCTGGTGCTGGGGTAAGCCGGCTGTTGAGCACATGCGGCTGGGCGCAGGTACGTTCAATCCGCGGCCGCTAATTGGCGGCAACCTGTGGCTCGAAAAATGGCAGGACCAGGAGCCGGTTGGATTTGGCCTGGAACCTGAAGCAACAACTTTTTTGGATGGCTTGCGTGCACCACAAAAGGTTGTACTGGTTTCGCTGCAGCAATCAGATCGGGCAATTCCTGATGCGATGCTGGAAGCCATGCGCAAGGCGCCGCCTGACTGGTTCTGGCTGATACGTTTACATCCCGCGCAGCGAAACAAAATCAGTGCGCTCCAGGAGGCGCTGGAAGCGTTACATCTCGAAAATGTAAATGTGGAAGAGGCAAGCCAATTGCCGTTGTATCCCTTACTCAAGCAAAGCCACAGGCATGTTACGCAATGGTCAACCATCGCGGTGGAGGCGTTACGATTTAATGTCCCATCACTGATTATCCACCCAACCGGGCGTGCACAGTTCAATCATTATATCAAACAGGGACATTTCTCTTATGCAACCCATGCAGAAGGGATTATCGATGCCCTGACTGCACCTCGTCCACCCCTGGTCGAAGAAACGCCTTATATAGAGACAAACCGCATGTTTGCACGTGAGGCGCTTGAAGAAATAATGCGTGCTTACAAAGTACCTGCTCCGGTTACGGAGGAAATGTTAGCAGCCTAGCCGGCCAAATACACACTTTTTTGATAAATTTGCGTGTTAGAAGAACCCGCAGAAGCAATTGTCGTACATCCACACGGTACTGCAACCCATTGCTATCAAAAAAGACTATCACAGAACGTATTTTTATCTCATGAAAAAGAACCTTTTCAGATTCTTCGTGGCTGCTTTTGCCATGCTACTCATGGTTGGTACAGCGACTGCACAAGAGCGCGGCGATGATTCCAAACAGAAAAGCAAAAACGCTGAAGCTACCGGCATGATCGGCGACGTTAAAGTTCGCGTTACCTACGGCGCACCACATGTTAAAGGCCGTACCGTATTTGGCGGACTCGAAAAGTGGGGCCGCGTTTGGCGTGCCGGTGCTAACGAAGCCACTACAGTTACGTTTAGCCAGGATGTTACTGTCAACGGACAGGATCTGGCAAAAGGCATTTACTCATTCTTCCTCATTCCACAGGAAGAAGGCGCCTGGACTGCCATTTTCAACAAAGTGCCGAACCAGTGGGGCTCTTATGACTACGACAAAGCTGAAGATGCCTTGCGCGTAGACGTAATGCCAAAGACAATTGATGCGCAGGAAGTACTCCTGTTTGCAGTCGATGGCGACGCTGGAACGCTCAATATGCATTGGTCGACCACTGGCATCTCTCTGGCAATTGCCGGCAAGTAAGCCAGCTGTAAATAGCTATTTGAAGCCCTGGCAGGAGCAATTCCTGCCAGGGCTTTTTAGCTTTAGGAGTACGGGATGTATCTTTAATTGCCTATCTTGCAGCATTCTGTAGAACATTCCTGTAACTGGTATGAAAACAAGTATACTTGTGTTGGCGCTGATAACCCTTTCGTTTGGTTGCCAACCGACCCCTGAACCCGCTGAGGCTGAGCCGGCCGCAGCCGTTGTTGAAAACGCCCCCCCTGATCCTTACAATCCCAAAGACGGTAACCTGGTTGTACCCACCGACTGGCTTGTTAGACTGGATCAGCCGGATGACGCTGTTGTAATTGGCGCAAATGCCGACTCTTCAGACATCTATTTTGTAAATATGTCGCCTGGATGGCATGTAACCACAGGGCCTGCCGGCATCTTTTATCACCCGAACAGCACAGCAACGGGCAATTACAAAGCACAGCTTGATGTTTATCTGTTCAATCCCGGCGAGCGCACTGAGGCGTTTGGATTATTCTTTGGCGGGGCCGACCTAAATGGCGAGACGCAAACGTACGACTATTTCCTGATTCGCAATAGTGGTGAATACCTTATCAAACGCCGTAGCGGCGACGAGACCAGCACACTTGCCGCATGGACCACAAATCCTGCCATCAAGCGTTACACCGACCCTGAAGAGTCATCCGTATTGAATAAATTGGCGGTGCAGGCAGAAGACAACGAAGTTGTATTTCTGATCAATGACATCGAGGTGACACGCTTGCCCCGTGCAGACGTGCATACAGAAGGTGTCGTGGGCATGCGCGTCAACCACGCGCTAAACCTGCATATATCAGATTTGAAGGTTGCATCTCTTTAAAGGACACAAGCCGCTCAAAATCTGGTGATTACGAGAACCCGTTTTCTAAACCTGTTGTGCTGCGGGTTGGGAAACGGGTTTTTGCGTTAACGGCTTCTTTTCCTGATGAGACGCGAGCCATTCGATGTATTGCAGCGCCATGGTATTGTGGGGGTTATAGGTCAACGCTTTGTTGAGGAGTTCGAGGGCGTTGTCATACTCACCGAGAAGGAGATAACCCATGCCCACGTTGTAGTAACATTCGTCGAGCGGCAGGTGCAGGGTTTTCCCTTCTTCAGATTCAGTATTTGCCAGTTCGAGTGCTTTATAAGCAGATCGTATCCCTTCGTTGTACCGGTGCATCTGGTACGCAATATTGCTCCGCAAGTAATGCAGGAATGACGCATTGGGTGTTATCTGAAGTGCTTTGTGCACATAACTACGCGATTCTTTGAATGCACTTTCTTCCATGGCCACCTGGGCTGCTTTGTAATAAGCCTGTACGCGCAACTCGGGACGCAGCCGTTCAAAATCGAGCCTCTTGCAAGTGGCTTTGGCTTCAGCAAAATTACCCATAGCAAGGCAGATGTTCAGCAGATGATGCTGGTAATAGGCATCATCAGGTGTGAGCCGTAGTTGCTTTTTGACCATGGAATAGATCCGGTGCTGTTTGGCGCGCATGCCCTGCTCTGACAGCGCGTACCCAAAGTGCTCAATGGTAAGTGGCGCCGGCTCTACCGACAGCCCGGAAGCCACTGCAGCTGCATTAATGGATTCTGCTAACTGGTTGTGCACCAGCCCCGAATACTGAATGCTGTGCCCATTTCTGAAAAGCCTGTACGAGTGCATGATATCAAAGCTCGACAGGTCGCTTTGGCTATGGTAATTTTTGATTTTGAAGGCATAAGCAAGCAAGGTTGGGTTTTCGATCAGCTTTCGGATCATCTGCCAACCGGTTTCATCCAGCCGTTCGTCGGCATCGAGAATAAGGACCCAATCTGCTTTCACGTGCTGGAGTCCGTAATTGCGATGCATTGCAAAATCATGCGCCCAGGCCTGTTCGAGAACTTTGGCGTCCATCGAAAGCAACAGAGGTACCGTGCCGTCTATGCTGCCTGTATCCACGACAACCAGCTCGTCGAGATACTGCCGAACGCGTGGCAGCCATTCGAGCAGGTTGGTTTCTTCATCCCGCACAATCATGGCGAGGCAGAGCGTTGGTTGGGTTGGTATAGCCCGGGTCATAAGCTTGGTACGGACACTGTTGAAATGCTGAGAAGGGAATGCAAAGAAGGGGTACAGTGCATGAACGCTGATTAAAGCGTACTGCCAAAAAGGGAATTGCTGTGGCGCAGGGGGCCATGCCCTGGTGCGCAGAACCCTGTTGAGTGCAATAAACTTGCCAAGGGTTGTTGGATGTGCGCTGTGCACGAAGGCTCAGGTTACTGGACCGCCGGCTGATGATAATTGGGTTTGTATATAGCGAGCACCAGCCAGCCCTTTTTTGAGAATGCTGAACGTGCGCTGGATTTCAGCTTCGGTATTCCATACAAATGGCGACAACCTCAGGTAACACCCCTGCCTGCTGTCTACAAAGATTTGATGTGTTTTCAAGTACTGCGCCATACGGTCGGACTGGGGGATTTCAAATACAACCATGGCACTACGCTGTGTTGCCAGCCGGGGAGATCGCAGTTGCAGGCCAAGTTGATCTGCCAGTGCAATACACAGATCCGTTTTTTCTACCGCATCATTGCGCACAGCGTCGAGGCCGGCGTCGAGCAAGACTTTAACGCCCTCTACTGCATGATATAGGGCTGCAACAGCCGTTGTGCCCCCCAAAAAACGCATACGGGTATCCGGATGGGGCAGGGGCCGCTTGTCAAATGCAAACGGCGCTGCATCGCCAAACCAGCCTGTAAGGCGCGGTGTCAACTGCAGGCCAGGTTTCAGATACAGATAGGCATTGCCTGATGAGCCCGAGCCCTCTTTGAGCAGGCCGCCGAAGTAGAGGTCAATATCGAGTGCTGCGACGCTGGTGGTTAACGAACCAATACTGTGGTAGCCGTCAATCGCAAGGAGGCCGCCATGTTGGTGAATGGTATCAGCAACGTCTCTGATAAATGCGTCGGCTAGTTTTTCACCGGTGGTGAAGCCAACGTGGCTCAGGATCACAAGCGCTGTTTTGTCATCAATAGCGTCGAGCACAGCGGCTTCGTCAACAGTATTACCCTGCAATGGAATTTGCAGAATCTCCAGGTTATGGATATCTGCCCATTGCTGCAGGGTGAAGCTGACGGAAGGAAATTCTGCTTCCGTAAGGATAACTTTTCTCTTTTGGGCAAACAGTTCGCGTGCAGAAAGGATGCACTGGACAGTCCAGTGTACGTTGGGTTGCATGATACAGGTGCCGGCCTCTACGCCCAGCAGGGGAGAAATGTAATGATCACCAAGATAAACGGGGAGTGTCCACCAGCCAACGGTGTCTCCCGATTTTGGGCGCCAGTGATTGGGGACGTTGTTCCAGGCGTCAACGCCGCGTTGCTGCCAGTCGTTGATGAAGTGCTGCATCATGGCTGGAACCGTGGCCGGCATCAGGCCATGGGTGAACGCCCTGAATTCAATGGCATCCTGATGTGCAGGTAAGATGTAGGCGTCACGCAAAGACAGCATAGGATAGGGAGTCTTGTAGCAAACAAAAAAGGGCTCCTGTATAGCACAGAAGCCCTTGAAAATACCGTATTAGCAGGTTTGGCTGCTATCGATTATGCAGCAATCGGGTCTACATTGATGAACTTCCGATTGCCACGGCCACGGGTAAAGCGAACTGTACCATTGGCTGTAGCGAAGAGGGTATCATCACCGCCACGGGATACATTGTCTCCCGGGTGGAACTTGGTGCCACGCTGGCGAACGATGATGCCGCCGGCTTTGACAAAAGAACCACCGAATACCTTGACGCCAAGCATCTTAGCATTGGAGTCGCGACCGTTTTTGGTAGAACCTACACCTTTCTTATGTGCCATGACGTTAACTGGATTTTGTGTTACTACTTTGTTGTTGCTTTGTAAACGCTGTTAGATCAATTACTGTCAGATCAAACTAGGCGTCGCCGTCTTCAGCTTTCGGCTTGGCTGCTTTTTTTGGTGCAGCTTTTGGTTTTGCGGCAGCTTTTGGTTTGGCTGCGGTCTTCGGTTTGGCTGCAGCTTTCGGCTTCGCGGCCGCTTTCGGCTTGGCTGCTGCTTTAGGCTTCGCGGCCGCTTTCGGCTTGGCTGCTGCCTTTGGTTTTGCTGCGGGCGCATCATCTGCCTTTTTGGTAGCAGTTGCTTTTGCAGATCCTACAGTCAAACCGCTAATCTGAAGCTTGGTATATTGCTGGCGGTGGCCACGCTTTACCTTGAAACGCTTCCGGCGCTTCTTCTTGAAGACGAGTACTTTGTCTGCCTTAACGTGCTCGAGCACTTTGGCTTTGAATTTGGCCCCTTTTACAGTTGGCTCACCAACTTTAATTTTGCCGTTGTCCGACACGAGGAGTACATCGTCAATGGTGACTGCTGCGTCGACTTTGGCGTCCATCAAAGGGACAAAAATTGTATCGTCTTTGCTGACTTTAAACTGTTTGTCAGCTACTTCAATAATTGCGTACATTTGCTCTTCTTATGTGCGCCGGGCTGGCTACCGCCGCGAGAGTTAAGAATAACTTCAAATTTTTCACAGATGGCCTTATAATCTCAAATAGTCCCAGTGTTTCCTTTTTAATTGTGTAATTCGTGACAAGATGTTGATAGATACGCGTATCACCCTGCCGCATAATAATACGGTTATCAATTCACCCCGTATTTTCTGTATAGGACGCAATTATGCGGCGCATGCTGCAGAAATGAAGAGCAAAGTACCCGAGGTACCGATGGTGTTTCTGAAGCCGTCGACGGCGCTTGCCAGGGATGGGGGAGAAGTGGTGTTACCTGATCTATCTGCTGAGATACACCACGAGGTTGAGTTGGTTGCCGTGATTGGAAAAGGTGGGAAGCACATTGCGCCAGAACATGCACTTGACCACATATGCGGCTACGGGGTTGGATTGGACATGACTGCCCGCGATATCCAGGCTGCAGCCAAGAAGAAAGGCCACCCGTGGTCTGTTGCCAAAGGATTTGATACGTTTGCGCCGCTGGGTGAGCTGGTGCCGGCGTCTGAAGTGCCAGATCCGCATGGCCTCGATATCGAGCTCAAAGTGAACGGCAAAACCCGGCAAGCTGGCAATACGCTAGACATGATATTCAATCTGCCGGCGCTCATCGCGTACTGCTCACGTATCTTCACGCTTTTACCAGGTGACCTGCTGTATACCGGTACGCCAGAGGGCGTTGCGCAAGTACACAGTGGAG
>JBCCIM010000222.1 GCA_039111535.1 Bacteroidota bacterium
ATCGGTCCGTATCGGGCATGCCACTGGCATTCAATAGGTCCGATATCTCAGCAACTGTACGTGACAGCGGTGGGAACTGGAGGTCAAAATCGAAGAAAAGTCGCGGTTGCTGGTCGATTTCCATGAAGGCCTTCAGAATTGATAGATGCATACAAAGCGCTTAATCGTCGTTATCGACCTGAAGGGGGATTGATTAAGTCCAGCTATTTCTAAGGGATGGGTATTAGGGGAGAACCTGAATCTGCCGGCTGCTAAAGGCAACCGGTGGAGCGGCAAACATGTCTTTGGTAGCCGGCCACACTTCTTTAAAGAACGCACTATCGCGGTAGGCGTCAAGCGCTGACTCATTGTCCCAGTGGGAATATGTAGTAACAATGTTAGGGAATCGGGTGTCTTGCAGCAGTTCAAGATGCAAGCAGCCGGCAGTGGCGCGAATCTGGGATTTGATGTTGTTAAACATATACATGAAGTCATCCAGCCGCTCCGGAGCGAGGGTCAGCCGAACGATGCGAATTACGTGTTCATGTACTGGTTGAGCTTCCATCTAAAAATTGTGTTTTAAATCTTTGTAAATAAAGTGTTTACCTGCTTTGCAAGTTGTGCAGCGTCCACGGATGCAGAGTGTTTCATGGAGTTCATGCATTCCTTGACTTATACCAGCATGACGCGACGTAAGTGCCAGTCCATCAAAATGCCGGGTAACTTCATCGCGTTCAAACTTCAAGTATTGCATGAAGCCTGTAATTTGCGTTTCCAGTGCTGGTTTTCCGACGTGGTCGGCGTGGACGAGCATTACGGGGCAAATGGCGTTAAGCAACAGTTTGCCAATTCTAGTGCTTCCAATTTTGGTTGTTGGCTGTGCTTTGGTTCCCGTAACTGAAGGCTGCAGTAATTTTTGAAGCAGTCTACGCCACGAGGATACAGGGTTGTTGCACATGAGACGGTCCAGCACGCCAATGGCATCTTTATGAAACAGGGCGTTGGTGTTGAAGAGCGAGGCAGCTTGCCGGAGCCGGCGGGTTGGGAAATTGGACGGCCGCAGCCTGAAAAACCGCCATGCGCCTGCCGGCATTGGTACGATCTCAAGCTGTTTGGCCAATTGGATGTAGCGTTTTTTGAGCTTTTCGTCGAACTCGGGATACGCGGAGTAGTTGCTGAAAAGTAATCCTGAAACGGCGAGAAACACCCCGGCACGGTCAGCCGCATTCGAAATGCTTCGGGCTGTAAATACGGGCACGCGCTTCGCTATGTCCAACATAGGCTCAATATTTTTTCCATATCCGAGGCCCGCGAGAATAAGCCTGTAGAGTAGTATTTCAAGGTTCGGGGTTTTGAGAAAGGAGGCAGCCACGCGTGCCTTTTTTCGGTACAATCGCTTTTGCCCGAGGGCCTGTAACCACGGGGCAAGTTGGAGGTCTTTGCAATCCGCTTGCAAGTTTTGACACGCAATACCCGCCGTTGGGGTTGTGCGGTGTGCATAGAGTAGTTTCCTCAATGTGGTGCGCAAATACGTGCTCAGGATGAGTTCTGACAGCAGGCTTTTATCTGCCCGCCGTAAGGTGCCTGTATGGGCATCCTGGAAAAGCGATACATGAAGTATGGTACTGTTGTAACGCGGATTGACGTGGTGTTGATGGGTAAACCAGTCTTTTGACGTGCGATGAATTTCGATGTCCCCGTGCCAAACAATGCCATTGATGTCAAGCGTGGCGCCCAGGAAATCGGGGCCGGCATCCCTGTTTAGTTTGCCCGGGTTTATGATGTTAAGTGTATCGCCGGCATGGGTGACCAGTTGGTCGTTAGTAAACGCTTGCTGTGCCCAAATGGATTGCACCAGGGATTCAGGAAGCTCTAATCGAGGCACCTCTGGTTCATAGACCGAGAGCTCAAGGATGGAAGTCGTAGTGCCGTAGAACAAGAGCTTGCAGTTGGATGTATCGATGGTGTTTGTTGTAATCCCTGAGCCGGCGTCGCGAGGCTGATTTTCTATTTGCAGGCCTTTGCAGGATTTAGATCTGCCATCCGAAAGAGAAGACATGGTGCTGTGTTGGCGTCAGGTCAAATAACTAAATAGACCATTCAGCGGAGACCGTCATACCTTTAACTTGCAAACAAAATCAATCTTTTTTGTGATCTTTTATCCGTGAATTTGGGGTAGCCTGACTGAAAAGTAGCGGCCATGGGTTATAACAGATCCGAAAAATGCGCCCACATATGCATTCTTTTCACTATTTGTTGGTGCTAACTTTTTGCCGGCTCATCAATAGAGAAGGCAAAGCGGGCCAGGAAAATGGTTGCAATAAGGGCAATAATCGCGGGTATCACAGACGCTGGGCCCTTGTATAATGCAGTGCCTACAACCGAGTCCGAGGCTTGAAAATCTAAATACGTATAGTAAAGATGTGCCACCAGGAGGGCGCGCGAAATCCACAACTTGAGGGCCATATTTTCTGCAAATTGGCCGATGACGCACATCACCATGCCAAGCACCAACATATGCGTATAGACCCACCATATCGCATTTTCGTAATAAGGTGAATCCAATAGAGCAGCAGGGACACCAAAAGGCTCCATGCTGGCTGAAACACCCCGCAAAAGGATGTTCGCACTAAGCAAGATGTAGAGCCCGCCAATCAGGAGGTACGTGGTTCTAAAGGTGGGGAGTAGGCGTTTGAAGAAAGACATAGCAACAGGTGGGGTAGGGTGAGCCGGACCACTTTTGCCAAAATACACATCATCACGCAGTCTGCTCAAAAAAATTTGGCTGCCCAGTGCCTGTCTCCGTTACATAAAAGAAGCCAGTGTCGTTTGCAGGCGCTTTGCAGCCGTGGCTGCTGCCTCAGCAAATGTCTCGTCTGTGCTGGCATAGATAATGCCGCGGCTGCTGTTGATGAGCACCGCGCCCGGTGCGTCGTATGCGGCTTGCATAACCGCCTGGGCATCGCCACCCTGGGCGCCTACACCCGGGATGAGGAATGGCATACCGGGGACAATGGCGCGAATGGAGGCAAGGGCGGTTGGGCTTGTTGCGCCTACAACCAGGCCGGCTGCCTGTTTTAGTTCAGCCGGCAATGCCGCAATCTGGTTCGTAAGCAGATGGTAAAGCGGCGCCCCATCAACATCGCGTTCCTGTAGATCAGCGGCTCCAGGATTCGAGGTGCGCGCAAGGATGAAGGTCATCTTGTCACCATACTCCAGAAACGGCACGTACGAGTCCTGCCCCATGTATGGCGCTACCGTGCAAGAATCAAAGCCGAGCGTTTCGTACACGGAGCGCGCATAGAATCGCGTGGAATTGCCGATGTCGCCGCGCTTGGCATCCGCTATAGATACCACGTCGTCTGGCAAGAGGGAGGCGGTTTCTTCGAGCACCGACCAGCCTGCGCTGCCCATGGCTTCATAGAAGGCAAAATTGATTTTGAATGCGCTGGCATAAGGCGCCGTAGTTGCAATGATTGCCCGGTTGAATGCAAGCACGCGCGCCGGCAGCGGCTGATCTGGCAAAAGGGAGGCTGGTATTCGTGCCGGGTCGGGGTCTAGCCCTACACAAAGTACACTATTTTTCTGCTGTTGAATGGCGGCGAGCTTCTCCTGAAAGCGCATAGTGGGGAATTTTTTACCTGGTGAGTATGTCAGCTTTGCAGCAAACAAAAGGGCCAATACAACGCTCATAGTTCACTTAACGATGTTACGTTCCGGGGGCACCATTTTTGTGCTTGTGGAAGGGGTGCTTTTGGTGGAACAGAAGTCCGCTATGATTGGTAACTCGAAGGTGTTTGGAAGCGTTTTTTTGGGTCGGTAGCATTGAAGAACAGCGTATGCTACCCCACCAAGCTGGATTACATTCTCCTTTACAAGGGACCCTTTGGCCGTCCCGTTTTTTATATAAAATTGAATTGCAACTATGTCCCAAAATAGCTTAAGCAACCTGAAAAAGGTTTCGGCTGAGGATCGAAAGATGATCCGCGACATCGAGAAGATGTTAGGGCCTGAGCCTTCTGAGATCGGGTTTGTCAAAAATCTTTTCGCCGGCAGATTCAGATCTGACCTTGTCTTTCCCTACCCGAGAGAAAGCAAAAGTGAGCGGGAAAAATGTGATGCCCTCGTCGAGGCGCTCGAGGAGTACATGAAAAATGAGCACCCTTCCGTGCTTATTGATCAGGAAGAATATATTCCTGAATGGGCGCTGAAGAAACTGTTTGATCTCGGGGTTATGGGCATGACCGTCCCTGAAGAGTACGGCGGACTCGGCCTTGGGGTAACCAGTTACAACCGCGTACTCGAAGTGATTGGCAAATACTGCGGCTCAACATCCGTTGTTGTGTCAGCGCACCAGTCCATCGGGTGCAAAGCCATTATGCTATTTGGGAATGAAGCACAGAAAAAAGAATTCCTGCCCAAAGTAGCGCGTGAATACCTGTCTGCGTTCTGTCTATCTGAACCACAGGTTGGCTCAGATGCAGCCGGCCAGGAAACCCGCTGTGAATTGAGCGAAGACGGCAGCCATTATGTCTTGAATGGCGAGAAGAAGTGGAGCACGTCTGGTGCAATGGCCGGCATGTTTACCGTCATGGCCAAGCAACAGATCAAAGACCCGAAAAGTGGCAAGCTGCGTGAAGCAGTTACCGCGTTGATTTGTACGCCGGATATGGCCGGCATCGATATTTTCCAGAAAAACCGGAGCAAAACGGGAATCCGTGGTACATGGCAGGCCCGCATCCGGTTTAATGATGTAAAAGTGCCCAAAGAGCGTTTGCTGCACCTCGAAGGCAAAGGCCTGAATGTGGCGCTCACCTGTCTGAACTACGGCCGCTGTACGCTGTCTGCCGGTATTTTTGGCGGCGCCAAGCGTGCCAAAGACCAGGCTATCAAGTGGGTGCAAACACGCTACCAGTTTGGCCGTGCCCTTGCTGAGTTTGAACTGGTCCAGCAGCGTATTGCGCGGATGTCAGCGTACGTCTACGGCATGGAATCCATGTTATATATGATGACGGGCATGCTGGATCGGCATGACAAAGACATCATGGTCGAGACAGCCATCACCAAAGTCTTCTGCTCCGAAATGGGCTGGCGGGTGATCGACGACGCCATGCAGATCATGGGAGGAGAAGGTTATGTGACAGAAAACGAACTCGATCGCATCTGGCGCGACAACCGTATCCACCGCATTGTGGAAGGTTCGAACGAAGTGATGCAGTCCTTTATCTTTGCCTACGGCGGCAAGTCGCTTGCAGAGTCTATGGTAGGCATCCAGCAGGCATTGACCTGGGATGGAGACGAGACTGCGTCAGAAAACTTTGCGCGTATCCTCGGCAACAGCCTGCGACCAGAAATCATCTCGCGGGCAATTCCGCTTGGTGCACAGCTTTTCCTTGGCATTATGCCGGTTAAGCCAGAAGTAAGCGGATTCCATCCATTGCTTGACAAATTCACGGGCCGGCTGTCGACGATGATTCAGCGTCATGGTCACTCGTTCAAACTTGCGAGTAAATGGCACCGCGAAGAGATTGTCAAACGCCAGGTGGTACAGGCCCGCGTAGCCGACAACGCCATCTACCTCTTTGCGCTGGCCGCTTCGTTGTCACGCATGGATATGCAGATTCGCAACGGCGACTATGGCCTGACCTACGAACGCGATAGAACTGCGCTGGCACATCTGTTTGACTTGCTTGAGCTCGAGTTCTACAAGAACATCGGCGAACTCAAGAAAAACGCAGACGCCAGCATGCGCAATGCATCAGATGCAGCGCGTCGGCACAGCGATTCGCTGGACAACAAGGACTTCTACATCCATGAAAGCTCTCCTGTCGCCAAAGGTAAGGGCAAGCCGGTGGGAACGGAACACATCCGTCAGTTTCCCGGCGATGTGAATGTGGCTTCGGGTGGCGACGGCGCTGCTGTTACGCCTGAAGATACCCAGTTGAAAGCCAGCAAGGCTAAAACATCGTCCAGAAGAAAGAAGACGACCAGCTAAGCAGAATCTTTTATGCTTTTAAAGCCCGGTTGGCCTTGTGCCGGCTGGGCTTTTTTGTTTTAGGGATGCGCTGGCTATCGGTTTATCTGTAATTTTATCCTGCGTAAAAAACCATCAAGGGGTGGGGTTTATTAGATCTGATATTATGTGCATCATGGTTAAAGCAAGTCTGCACACACGCCATTTTTATTGCTTTTTCCCAGCTTTATTCAGGCTAATGCTCAATCTTTTTCTCATTCCTTTAGTCGCAGGGAAGAAACTGATCATTCGACAATTTGTGACCGGATTAGCCTATCTTTTTTAGAAATAAATTTCGCACATGCGACCCAATTGACCCTTATATTTTAACACCTAACATGTTACTCTTTTCGAACTTCTCTTAGCACGAATACTTCTCTGACATTGTGATAACACTTTGAGACTTTTTATGAAAATGCGGATTCTATTCTTCCTCGCTATCCTCTGCCTAACCACTTCATCTTTTGGACAAGACGACCCCAAGATCCAACAATCTGACCTCCTTCCCGATGTTTTGGGTGCATATCATCTTACTAAGGTGGATTACAAAATTACAATTCAGTCAGAGGAAGGGGTGGTGACAACCCTTGATTTTCCGAAGGATATGATCCTATACATTGAAGCAAGTATGGGACAAGTTATTTGGGAGGGCGAGCCCAGAGTTTTCAGCGGAGATATTACGCTTCGAGCGCTTCGAAATGATGAACTGAAGCTGAGAGATAACTTTTCTGAAAAAATGGAAGCTTCTCCATTTCAGCTCAATCTGTCAAATGTCGTTCTGACGATAGAGCGGGAGTGCCCTGGTAATTTTGCTGTTCCATACGCCAATTGTACTTTGGCTGGATAGCCTGGAGGCGTACTAAGAAATAAGATTTTCTGCATGCAATTTACCAAACGACTCCATGAGCCGATCCGTGCGGGTGTTGTCACGTGTAGCATCCGGATATGGAAGCGGCTGCGCGTAAAGGCAGGGGAGGCATACCGTCTTGGGCAGGGCCCTGGATATATCGTGGTGGATTCAATTGACGAGATTGAGTTCCAGAATGTCTCGCATGCGTTGGCCATCGAGTCCGGATTTGAAAGTGTGGATGACTTAATGGCAACAGCGCGGCATGGAAGCGGACAAGATATTTATCTGATCCGCTTTCATTATGTTGATGGCGATATTAATCAATAGTGAGATCGTAGTGGTTTGCCAGGTGCTGAAACGGGTTAGGTGAACGGTCACCTATGAATTCTCATTCCGGTAACTTCTTCGCTTTGCGCCCGGACTAAACAAAATGTTTTGGCCGGGTTTTCTATGCTACAGGAATTGGTTATTTTAATAGCGCGGCATAAGCTTACAACACGTTTATAACCACAATGATGACATCATGAAAACACATTTCAGCGTAAAACTGAACAGGGTTGTTTTATTTTTTAGCATGCTGCTACTGGCCACGGTTATTCTCTTTAGTGGAGTTATTGATCCTTCGAAAGTTGAAGCCAAAAACGATGCTCGTTTGGAAAATGCAACGCCAGGAAATAAGTGGGAATACAAAAGTATTTTACTGGCCCCTGGGGCAGACGAAGTCTTGAATATGCAGGTGAGTGACTTTAACTGGGAGTATCTTGGTACTACCAGCGACTATGCCCTTTTCAGAAGAGCAGTTTATTCTGATCAGTAAATTTGGTGTGTTTTCGCAAATAGTTTTCCGACCGAGGGGCGAAATTCGATATCGCAGATTAGAGTTGAAGAGGAGCGTGCAATGAAATTAACAACTGGGTAAGGGGTTTACGCAGTCTCAAGCTCTTCGATTTGAATTTTGACCCTCTTGCCAATTTTTGCAAGTAATTTTGATAGCCAGAGGAGAGCAACGTATCTGCCCGGCAGGTGGGGCAACGCTTGTTAAAGAGGCCGGCAATGAGCTCGTTATAGACAGTTGTCCGCAGTGTAAGGGTATATGGCTGGATGCCGGCGAGCTAGAGGCAATCAAGGAAGTTGCCAGTGAAGAAGGGATGTCTACGGGTATGATTATGGGTATTCTCACTTAGAAGGCCGTCGCAACGTCAGGGGATAAGCCCACGGCTCTTCCTAAACCGTGACTATGCTACCCCTCATGATGGCTCAAACGTAAACACATCTTCAAGCAGTACATCAAATACCGCTGCAATCTGGAATGCTACTCCAAGTTATCCCTTTCATCCTGACCCGTGTCAGGAACCATTATACTTGCCGCTATTTGGCCACCTACATTGATCAGTACAGCTGAATCGTTGACGCTTTTAAAGCCCAGTCTGCATTGTGCGAGTTGGGCTTTCGCGTTATAGGGGATAGGCTGGCTATCTGGTACATCTGCTCAAATCCTGACGTCGTTCTCTGGCGGCTCACATGGTAGGTTAGCCTATATCGTTGAGGTCGGTTCTGGAATCACACACATTCCTTTTATTCGATCTCCGTAGTAAAGAGAATATTGCCTGCAGGATCGAACTTGGTCACAATGATGTTTGATTCGGTGTTTGAACCAGTAAGTCCAATGAGCACTGCATTATCATCTGTGAGGGGGATAAGGGAATTATATATATAACCCAAATTTGGTATTGGTGTCGAGCCTATTTTTCGAGACCATATCATTTCACCGGCATAGTTCAGTTTTACAAAGACGTTGCTTTCATCAGCGAGGCCACTCAAAAAGATGCTATCATCGGAGCCTCGAATGACGGAATAGGTGTGATAAAGATCTGGCGCTTCACGGCTCCATTGCGTGGCTCCGGCTTCGTCAATTTTCATTAAATGACTGGTCTCGTCTCGGTTTTTGCCGGCAATAACAAAGGATTCGTCAGAGGTTTGGATCACCGATAAAGGAGCATTCGGAAGACTGGTGCTCCATAGTTCGTTTCCTTCCGTATCGACTTTAATTAGCCCTCCACGTGACGGGATTGTGCTGTGACCATATTTATCACCTACAACTACGTAGCCGTCTATGGTTTCTATAATCGACTCTCCGATATATTTCGTACTGAGTGTCGTTTGCCACTGTTCATGCCCTTCGGCATCTATTTTCAAAAGCCAGGTATTTACTTCAGCGTGCCCTGCTGGTGCGGAGTATGCCTGCTGGCCCGATACAATAAAACCCCCGTCTTGGGTAGTCAGGATGTCATGAATTGTGGCAAAGCGTTCTGATTCATAATGTTTTATCCACAACCGATTTCCTGCCGCATCGGTCTTCAACACATAGGCCACGTTTCTATTATTTTCCGTATACCCATAGCCAGCTACGAGCACTTCTCCATTGTCGGCTCCTGCGAAGTGTATCCTGTCGTATGGCCTGATGCCTGTATCGATAGACCGCCTCCATAAAGGGGTGCCTCGATCATCCGTTTTTATCAACAGGTTTTCCGTGATTGTAACCCTGGCCAACGCCTCTGACAGGTAACGCACTTCCGACCCAGGCACCTTTGACACAGTCGGGTTTATCGTAATAAATGAATCTTGTTTTGCTCCTATCACGAGCTCGCCATTGGTTAACGCTGCACCTGAAACTGCCGTTAATACCTTATGAGTGTCCAGAATGCGGTCTGCATTGGGAGGTTGTGCATCACCAGGTACATCATCGCCTTCGAATTGCGTAACGAGTAAAGCGCCAGTTTCAAAATCAGCGGAGAACATAAACGTGTATGAGCCCTCTTCTTTTGGTAAAGACGTCTCGCCATGACGACCGCTTACAAACGAGGAAAAGAACCTTTTGCCATCGATATCGAAAGAGGCAGTTACACTTTCGTACTGTTCAATCAAGTAATAATCGCTGTACCGGTATTTCGCAAGGTTGTCGATAGGCACACCAACGATGTTCAGATTTTCGAAATCATAGTCGCTGTTATTCAATACGCGTATCTGAAGACCAGCAACCGGCTCAGGTTCTGCCAGGGTATTGCAGGACACAACGGTTGTCAGAAGAAGTACGAGATGCAGACATCTTGGGGCTTTC
>JBCCIM010000223.1 GCA_039111535.1 Bacteroidota bacterium
AACCCGGAAATAGCGGGTATGGCGCATCTAATATTCAGATCCTGGAAGGACTGGAGGCGGTTCGCAAGCGGCCGGCCATGTACATTGGTGATGTTGGCATTCGTGGGCTTCACCATCTTGTATACGAAGTTGTAGACAACTCTATTGACGAAGCGCTTGCCGGATACTGTGATCAGGTATCCGTATCCATTAACGAAGATGGATCAATTACCGTAGAAGACAATGGCCGCGGGATTCCCGTGGGTATGCACCCGGTAGAGGGCAAGTCTGCACTCGAAGTGGTCATGACCACCCTGCATGCCGGCGGTAAATTTGACAAAGACACCTATAAAGTTTCAGGTGGTTTGCATGGGGTCGGTGTATCCTGTGTTAACGCATTGTCGAAAAAGCTGATCGCTACGGTTCGGCGCGACGGCCGCATCTGGCAGCAGACCTATGCTTGTGGTGATCCCGATGGAGACGTGAAAGACATCGGCCCGATGAAAGACGGTGAGTCCACAGGGACCCGCGTTGAGTTCTGGCCGGACGACACCATCTTCACCCATTTGGAATATCGTTTTGATACGCTGGCTGAGCGATTGCGTGAGCTTGCATATCTAAACAAGAATATTTTCATCAGCATCGAAGACCGGCGGGAAGAAGACGAGGAGCTTCGTCGCGATGAATACCACTTTGCCGGTGGCATCATCGAGTTTGTAGACTATCTCGACGAAGCACGTACAC
This sequence comes from Bacteroidota bacterium, assembly GCA_039111535.1. NCBI lineage: Bacteria > Pseudomonadati > Bacteroidota > Bacteroidota bacterium. The sequence goes on from JBCCIM010000223.1 coordinate 724, forward strand.
CCATCCTGGATGAGGTGATCTACATCGGCGCTGAAGACGGTGTGGTGCCTGTTGAACTGGCCATGAAATACAATGCCAGTTACACGGAGAACGTACTGTCCTTTGTGAACAACATCAACACGCACGAAGGGGGGACCCACGTTTCCGGTTTCCGCCGTGCGTTAACGCGTACACTGAAATCCTACGCTGAGAAAAACAACCTGCTGCGCAACGTCAAAGTTGATCTGTCTGGTGATGATTTTCGCGAAGGCCTTACAGCTGTACTCTCTGTGAAGGTAGCTGAGCCGCAGTTTGAAGGCCAGACCAAAACAAAGCTTGGTAACTCAGAGGTGCAAAGCGCCGTTGAGGTCCTGGTTAATGAGAAGCTGTCGCAGTGGCTGGAAGACAACCCGAAGTCTGCCAAACGCATTGTCGACAAAGTTGTCGTAGCAGCCCAGGCCCGCGCTGCTGCGCGCCGTGCCCGTGAGTTGGTACAGCGTAAAAACGTTTTTGGCGGTGGCGGCTTGCCGGGCAAGCTGGCTGACTGTGCCTCGAAAGATGCTACAGAATGTGAGATCTACCTTGTGGAAGGGGACTCTGCCGGCGGCTCTGCCAAGCAGGCGCGCGATCGGCACTTTCAGGCCATCCTACCGTTACGCGGTAAAATCCTGAATGTAGAGAAAGCACGCCTCGACCGTATCCTCGAAAACGAGGAGATCAAAAATATTGTGACGGCGCTTGGCACCGGCTTTGGTACAGCAGAACAAGACTTTAATGTCGAAAAGCTCCGGTACCACAAAATCATCATCATGACGGATGCTGACGTGGACGGGGCGCATATTCGTACCCTGCTGCTTACGCTGCTTTACCGCCATATGCGCGTGCTGTTTGATAATGGCTACATCTACGTAGCGCAGCCGCCGCTCTACAAAGCCTCGCGTGGCAAGCAAGAACGCTATGCGTGGGATGATGACGAACTGCGCGCAGCCATCGCCGAGATTAATCCGGAAAACAAAGGCAAAGTTGTTATTCAGCGTTACAAAGGTTTGGGTGAAATGAACCCGGATCAGCTGTGGAATACAACCATGAACCCCGACACGCGAAAGCTTCAACTGGTGACCATTGAAGACGCTGCCGCTGTGGACCGTATTTTCAGTACCTTGATGGGTGATTCTGTTGAACCACGCCGCAAGTTTATTGAGCGTAACGCCAAGTACGCGACCATTGATGTTTAAAAGGTTCGGATTGCAGGTCTACAACCGGTAAAAAAGCCGGCTGTAGACCTGCAAGCTGGAGCAACGCGCCTGATGCAGCCCCACCTGAGTATAGTAGTCCCCGTCTTCGACGAAGAAGAGTCGCTGCCCGAGCTTGCGGTTCTGCTCCGGGAGGTGTGTGAACGCGAAGCATACGCGTTTGAAGTATGGCTCATTGATGATGGCTCTTCTGATGCATCCTGGGAAGTGATCCAGCAGATACACGCAGAGGATTCCCGATTTGCCGGCATCAGCTTTCGCAGAAACTATGGCAAGTCTGCCGCCCTTGCTGTTGGATTTCAACGGGCACGCGGCCGGTACGTGGTAACCATCGATGCTGACCTGCAGGATGACCCCCACGAAATTCCGGCCCTTATCGCAATGCTGGAAGAAGGCAATGACCTCGTCAGTGGTTGGAAGAAGAAGCGCGAAGATCCGATTGGTAAAAAAATCCCCAGCAAGGTCATTAATACCATCACACGCCGCCTGACAGGTATCGACCTGCACGACATCAATTGCGGACTCAAAGCATACCGCAGAGAGGTTGTGAAAAGCGTGAAGGTTTACGGTGAACTCCACCGCTATATCCCGCTGCTGGCAAAATGGGAGGGTTTTACACGTATCGTAGAAAAGCCGGTGAAACACCATGCGCGCAAATACGGCAAAACCAAATTTGGAATTGAACGTTTTGCGCGGGGTTTTCTAGATCTGATTACCACGCTGTTCATGACCCGTTTTGCCGCTCGGCCGATGCATTTTTTCGGCTCCTTGGGCATGATGGCTTTCCTGGGCGGCTTTCTGATCAGCTTGTGGATTTCTATTGACAAATTGTTCTTCAATAATCCGATCGGTGATCGCCCCCTGCTTTTGTTTGGGGTGATGCTGATTTTGTTGGGAGGACAAATGTTTGCAACCGGACTGCTTGGTGAGATGATTATCAAGCCCCGGATGGAAGAGACCTCAGCCTATCACATCGAAGATTCACTGGAGCCACGCGTCCGCGAAGGTGTCTGATTATGCCGGCGCCTGCCACCAGAAAAATTGTACTGGTTGGACCTGCCGCACCCTACCGTGGGGGTATCGCCCATTTTATGCATGCAACGTACCATGGACTCGTTGCGCGAGGGCATCAGGTTGAGGTAGTGAATTTCTCCCGGCAGTACCCTTCGCTTCTTTTTCCGGGTAAAACCCAATACGAAACCCCAGTCGCTGACCCAATTCCTTCGGACCGCCTACTGGATTCCGTTAACCCTTTCTCCTGGCTCAGTACTGCCCGCGATATTGCGGCGCGCCAACCCGATATCGTGCTCTTCATGCACTGGATGCCGTTTTTTGCGCCGGCGTACGGAACGATAGCCCGCCAACTGCGCGCAAAAGGTATTCGCGTGCTTAGCATCGTCCACAATGCTTTACCGCATGAGCGCCGCCCGGGTGATGTTGCCCTCAGTCGGTATTTCTTTAAAGCCTGCGACGGATGTATTGTGATGTCGGATGCTGTTGAACAAGATCTTGTCGGGCTGCAGGAAGCACTCAAAACGGTGCAGGTGCGGCACCCCGTCTACAACCATTTTGGTGAAGGTATAGAACGGACAAATGCGCGCAAACAGTTGGGCATTGCACCGGATGCACCGATGTTACTCTTCTTTGGATTTGTGCGTAAGTACAAAGGGTTACAGGTCTTGCTGGAGGCGATGCCGCAAGTTCTAACAGCTTTGCCGGCAGTACAACTGATTGTTGCCGGAGAATGTTATGATGAGACGCAAGGCTACGAAGATTTTGTGATACAGCATAACCTGAGCGGCCATGTCGAGCTCCGGTTTGCCTACATCCCGGAAGAAGACATCGCCCCATTGTTTTCGGCAGCGGATGTGGTTGTGCAGCCGTATATTACCGCAACCCAAAGCGGGGTGGCACAGATAGCCTACCACTTTGAGCGTCCGCTGATCGTTACTGATGTAGGCGGACTGCCAGAGATCGTGCCGCACGAACGTGCCGGCCTTGTGGTACCGCCGGCAGATCCGGAAGCCTTGGCTGCTGCCATTGTGCGTTTTTTCAAAGAGGACCTGTACGCCCAACTTCACCAGGGTGTACTCGAAGAGAAGCAATTGTACAGCTGGGATCGCTTGTTTGAGGCTGTTGAAACCCTTGCAGCCTGACAGAAACCAGACGATACAGCAGATGTGTTGAGCAATGGAGTACGATCCGATAAAAGACTACCTCGGCGACTTTTTTAGAAAGAGCCCGCTTTTGCAGCGCATCTTTTTTGCGTTGTTACATCTGTTCTTTCTTCGTGCCTGGCACGTGAAAAAAGTGCTGCGTGGCTTGTTTGCCAAACTGAATGACCGCACGTCCATTCAGGTGCTTGACGCCGGCACCGGCTTTGCACAGTATGCCTACTTTATGGCAAAGTCGTTTCCCAAATCCAATATCCTGGCGGTTGATATAAAACAAGACTACCTCGACAATGCGCAGGCCTTTTTTGCGCAAACCCCCTACAATTCCCGCATCGACTTTGCTTTTGAAGACCTGACTGATTTGCAAGCCAAAGGGCCATTTGACCTGATTCTATCGGTTGATGTGATGGAGCACATAGAGGACGACCGCACTGTATTCAGAAATTTTGCGAATGTACTGAATGAAGGCGGATTTGTTGTGATCAACACGCCCTCTGATCAAGGCGGATCCGATGTGTCGGGGGAGGATGAGGACAGCTTCATCGGTGAGCATGTACGCGATGGTTACAACATCGATGAATTGCAGGACAAGCTTCGCGATGCCGGCCTCAAACCCGTCGATGCACGCTTTACCTACGGCACCTATGGTTCGTTTGCGTGGCGATTCCTCATCAAGTATCCGATGATGATGTTGTCTGCAAGCAAGATATTTTTACTGCTGTTGCCGTTTTATTACATCCCTGTGTTCCCGGTCGGGATGTTACTCAACTGGCTCGATGTGCGGGTACACAATAAAAAAGGCACCGGCGTATTGGTCGTTGCAACACGCTGATATTTTAGTCAATCGGTTCAGTATCCACAGGCATTTCAAATCCCAACGCCGTATCTTATGCGGGCATCTCTTTTTATGCCTGCGGTTTGTTGATACAGGCCACGCCAATCAGATAGCGTTACGCCATCAACCCGTATCTGTCTTCTTCAGCCAAGAATAATCATTCACGCACGTGCACACTAAATACATTTTCGTAACGGGTGGCGTTACATCTTCTTTAGGAAAGGGCATTTTTTCAGCTTCACTGGGGCGCCTCCTCGAAACCCGCGGCCTGCGGGTAACCATCCAGAAATTTGACCCCTACATTAACGTAGATCCGGGCACGATGAACCCCTATGAACACGGGGAAGTGTATGTGACGAACGATGGTGCTGAAACCGACCTGGACCTGGGGCACTACGAACGTTTCCTTGGTATTCCTACGAGCCAGGCCAACAATGTGACCACCGGCCGTGTGTATCTGGAGGTAATTACCAAAGAACGGGAAGGCGCGTACCTTGGCAAAACCGTGCAGGTTGTCCCACACATCATCGACGAAATCAAAAGCTGGATGCTCAACCTGGGCAGCACGGGCGATTACGATATTGTATTTACCGAAATTGGCGGTACAGTGGGGGACATCGAAAGCCAGCCGTACCTGGAGGCAATTCGCCAATTGCGCTACGAACTGGGCCACGAAAATACGCTCATTGCACACCTCACCCTGGTACCCTACCTCAAAGCAGCCGGCGAGCTGAAAACCAAGCCTACCCAGCACTCTGTTAAAACACTGTTGGCGCACGGCCTGCAGCCGGATATGCTCATTTGCCGATCCGATCATCCTCTGGACTCCGATCTGCGCAGGAAAATTGCCCTGTTTTGTAACGTTGCTCCCAAGGCTGTTGTAGAGGCGCGTGATGCCGCAACAATCTACGAGATCCCGATGATCTACAAAAAACAGAGCCTTGATGATCTTGTAATGGAGCGTTTGGATATCAAACCAAGTGAACCGGCAGCAGACCAGACGCTTGATTCATGGATTGAGTTTGTAGAGCGCCTGAAGGCGCCAAAAGGCACCGTGAAAATTGCGCTGGTTGGGAAGTATGTAGAGCACCAGGATGCATATAAGTCGATATCAGAAAGCTTTGTGCTGGCCGGTGTAGCGCATGATGTAGAGGTCGAGATCGACTATATCTTGTCCGATGACCTGACGGCAGACAACGTTGCGTCGAAATTGAAAAACGTTGCCGGTATTCTGGTGGCACCCGGGTTTGGTGACCGCGGAATTGCAGGGAAACTCGAGGCCGTACGGTATGCCCGAGAAAAGGATGTCCCATTTTTTGGAATCTGCCTGGGCATGCAGTGCGCCATTATCGAATATGCCCGCAATGTTTGTGGCTGGGAGGATGCACACTCAACCGAGTTTGAGCCAGAGACACTGCACCCGGTTATCGACTTGATGGAGGAGCAGAAGAAGATTGCCGCCAAGGGGGGCACGATGCGTTTGGGCGCGTACGATTGCACACTCACAGAAGGCTCGCGCGTACGCGAGATCTATGGCGAGTCGATGGTGCAGGAGCGCCACCGCCACCGGTATGAGGTGAATAACCTGCTGCGCTACAAGCTACTTGAGCAGGGGATGCGCTTTGCTGGCATGAATACGGCAACAGACCTCGTCGAGATAATCGAACTGCCGGAGAATCGGTGGTTTGTCGGCGTGCAATTCCACCCCGAGTATAAATCTGTCGTAGGCAAACCCCATCCGTTATTCCGCTCGTTCGTAGGTGCAGCCGTCGCCTACGCAAAAGCCAAGCCCGGCAAAGCAGAAAACATTTACAAACTCGCCGCCGGAAACTGAGGGCGTTTTTAGTGTCGAATGCCGAGGGCTTGCGCAGGTCCTCCCCCCATGTCATCCTGAGCCCCCGAAGGATCTTGGGTTGGCGCAGTGCCGAATATGGATTGCTAATCGTGCATTAGCAACGTACTTCCCCCACATCATACCGCACCATTCTAAGGGGCTCAGGGGATACTAAACCTTGGCCGCTGAAAGCCGCAGTACAACCTTTCACAGGGCATGAGCCATTTTCTCGGCATTTCTGGCTTATACCCATATGCTTCATAAGCACATCGTGTCCCTTGATGGCGCAGAACTGTGCCAAAGGCATAACACGACCCACTTGCCCGGGTGTAGACAGCGATTTGTCTTGCTTGTGTATGCGTGTCTTTTTCTCTGGAAAATTCGTCGATCCTTGGATGGATTGGTTGATGGATACACACAACACGCAATACAAGCACGCACAATCACTGGCTGCATTCGGGTTGTGTGTATCAGGTAAGCGGGACTTGCCGGCGTTGTATGCAGCTTCACCCTGAAAAAGGGCAGCTTCACCTATTTCATTGAAAAGACTTGCCTAAAACAGGCTGATATTGCTAGCGGATTTAAATCATCAACCCAACCCGCAATTAGCATGCAACGCTTGTTTATAGTCCTTTTCATTTTAATACTGCCGGCCATAGCGAATGCCCAGTCGCCTGTGGGAATTATATCAGGTACAATCACCAATGCCGAAACCCAGCGGCCCCTGCAGGATGTGAATATACAGGTGTATAACACCACCCTCGGTGGGGCAACCAATGAAAACGGGCAATTCAAAATTACAAACGTACCCGTAGGGACCTACACACTGATTATATCTTCTGTTGGATTTACGCCGATCCAGGTTGCAGATATTGTGGTGCGTAGCAACCGCGTTTCTGAAGTATACAAGTCGCTCGAAGAAATGTATTTCGAGACAGACGAAGTTGTTGTTGAGGGCGGGAATTACTTCGAACAGACAACAGAGACGCTGACCAGTGTTCAGACTATGTCTTACGAAGAGATCCGGCGTGCTGCCGGTGCCATTGGTGACGTGTTGCGCTCGACCCAGGCGCTACCCGGTGTTGCTATCACCAATGACCAGCGGAATGATCTCGTAGTGCGTGGCGGGAGTCCGTCAGAAAATCTTATCCTGATAGACAACATTGAGGTACCCAGTCTGAACCATTTTGGCGCGCAGAATACGAGCGGCGGTCCAATTAGTATGCTCAATACAGAGTTTCTATCAGACGCTTCGTTTTTCTCAGGTGGTTTCTCTGCCAAGTATGGCAACCGGTTGTCCTCTGTCCTTGATATTTCGCTGCGTGAAGGGAGTAAAGAGCGGGTGTCAGCTGACCTGGAAATGGGTATCGCCGGCTTTGGCCTTGCAACAGAAGGCCCACTGGGCGAAAACGGTTCTTTCATTCTTTCCGTGCGCCGCAGTTACCTGGAACTGCTCGAAGATGCCATCGGCCTGACGGCTGTACCGGAATACTGGAACCTGAATGCAAAGGTGGTTTACGACATCAACCCGAAAAACAAGTTGACCTTTGTTAGCCTCGGCGGCATCGACGACATCCAGTTTAACGTGGATCCGACCGACCTGGAAGATCCCAGCCTTGAAAATGTTACCAGTGGTGGATGGCAGATTGTGAATGGCATCAATTGGCAACACCTCATTGGCATGCGTGCCTTTGGTGTGTTTACCATTTCAGATGTTGCCTACCGCTACGAGAACGAGATTTTCGACGAAGAGATAGGCAACGTGCTCACATTCCGGCAAAACGATACCGAAGGAATTTCAACCGTACGCTACGACCTGACGCTGTTGCCTGAATCATTTGGCGAAATTCGAATGGGGGTGGATGCCAAACTCTTCCGAGCTAATTATGATCTTGCGGCGCCCTTAGGCTCCGTATCATCTTTTAACGAAAACCCGGACCGAATCAACCCGATTAACCTGGATCGTTCGTTTACAGCTACACAGCTTGGAGCGTTTACAGAGTTTTCGCCGACGCTAGGATCAAAGCTTACGCTCAATCTTGGAGCCCGTGTTGATTATTTTGAGTTTATCTCAGAAACCCGGATCAGCCCACGCGCCAGCCTCCGCTACGAGTTAATGCCGAATCTGAATCTGAATGCCTCCTGGGGCCAGTTCTTCCAGTCGCCCCCTATGATTTTCCTGAATGCAGATCCGCAGAATGAAAATCTGGATCCGATGCGTGCAGATCACTACATCATGGGGCTCTCCTTTTTTCCAAGAAATGATATTCGTATCACGGTAGAGGGCTATGTCAAAGACTACGCGTCTTATCCAGTGAGCTCGCAGTTTCCTTCGCTAACCCTTGCAAATTCGGGTGATGACTTTGGGGTTACCGATTTGCTCTTTCCGATGGAGAGCGGCGGCAGCGGCCGTTCCTTTGGGGCAGAGTTTTATGTCCAGAAAAAGCTAACCGACAATTACTACGGACAATTGAGTTACTCTTACTCACAAACCGAGCACCAGGCCCTTGATGGCATCCGCCGACCGGCCAGCTTTGATATCCCGCACACTTTCACTTTGCTTGGCGGTTACAAGTTGGGAGACTGGGAGTTTTCTGGCAAATTCACCTACGCATCAGGCCGGCCCTTTACGCCGTATCTCGACGAACTGTCGACTGCTCAAAACCGGGCGATTTTTGACCTCTCGCGGGTCAACGATGACAGGGCGCCGGCGTACCACCGACTTGACATTCGGGTAGATCGTCGGTTTAATTATGAAAACTGGAGCTTGCTGCTCTTCCTCGACTTGCTCAACGTGTACAACCGGGAAAACATCCAGCAATTTGTATGGAATCCCAAAACGCAGGCGCGAGACATTATTCCCCAGTATTCGTTTATTCCGAATGTCGGGTTTAACGTGAAGTTTTAGGAATGCCGATTGTCGAATGCCGATTGTCGAATGCCGATTGTCGAATGCCGATTGTCGAATGCCGATTGTCGAATGACAACCTGCTTCACCCCTGTCATAGTATGTTAGCCTTGTGGCTTAGAGAAGCATTGCTAAGTTAGACTGTAAAGCACCTGGAAGCGGGAAAAAGATCGTGTTGTCATATGGTCATAAAGACCGTTCAGGATGATCGATCCCCCGCTTCCTGCTTTCAG